>CAYVXS010000061.1:0-10950 GCA_964454885.1 uncultured Pirellulales bacterium | reverse complement strand
TCAGTGATACGCAGGTTCTCCGCCACAGGCCCTACTGCGTAAGTCGCCTCATTCAGAGCGCTCCATGTGCTGCCGCTCAATGTTCTTGCCTTTATATGAGCACTTTCGGTTAACGTAATCGGCGAGGTGTATTGCCGGACTCCGGTTGCGACATCTACATCCGAATCCTGGGAGGAATCGTCTCTGACAGCAACTAATTCGACTGAGATAAGAAGATCTGAGCTTGTGATGGATTCGTTAAGGCCGTGAATAGCTAAGATATTATCACCTGAATTAAGTGAGCTAAGATAGGAAGATATATCGATTTGCTCGAAATTGACCGCCTCGGAATCTGAATGAGTCGTACTGGAGGAAGAATTCCATGCGGGTGTCCCGGAGAAATTTCGCCGGGCGACTTCGGCACCGTTCAGATAGGCGATGAAGCCGTCATCGTAACGGACTTTCAATGTCATCGTGTTCAGCTCATCTGTATTTTCAACTGTAAATGGTATACGGATATAACAACTGGTCCATTTCTGATACATCAAATTGTACAAATCAACGCCGATATAATTTTCATAACCACTGCTGGCTTCGTAACCCACTCCTCCCGTGCCTGATGTCCATCGAGAGTCGTCAAAGGTACCGCCGCCTTTCCAGTTATCGTTCACCGAGCCTGTAGGAACAAGCACTCGTTTTGCTGCGTTCTCGGCCACCAGGGTGATTGTCAGACCGTCACCTGATGTGCCGGGCACACGCGGGTCGGTGCCGTCCAGCGAATAATATATTGTTCCCGTGGCACTCGTCATAGAAAACGAGCTGTTTGTGTCAGCCCGGCCGCCGTGCTGATACGAGCCGTTGATTTGAAAAACCGGTGCTTCTACGTTAGGATAAAGTCCGGCATTTCTGAGCCAATTCAGTACGAACGAGGAACGAGGTTCGATAAACTCAGAACGAATGTTATTTTGAATTTCCAGCCAGTCCGCCCGTGTGCCAGGTGTTGTTTGCCGTGTGTCACCCCAGCGGGCGGATTCACCTACAATCGCACGGTCGATTTGTGCCATCCTCGCACGGTGCATATCGGCCGTGTTTGGATATGTCAGGACGCCGTCGTTGAAGAAAAATTTATGCACAAGGTCGGCAAAGTGCATCCGATACTCCGCATTTGCTTTGAGCTTGTTATGAATGTCTGAGACACTTTGACCGAGTACGTTACTCGAATCCCAGTACTCGAGCGAATGCTCAGCGTCCCAGGTATGAAAACGCCACCGGCCGTCGGGCGAATTGCGATGCGTTGCATACCAATTCTTCTCCGGCCAATCCCAATTGACCGCGAACCAATGCGCCAATAGATCGGTGATGAAATTGTCTATATCCAGCATCCGGCAGAGAGCATCGTATTTGTCCACGTTGGTCGGATCGGCCGCCACGGCGTTTGCCGCACTCAACATGGCATTGAAATTGGCAATAGCGCTGCCGCCGAGGCCGTCGTTAACAACCATGTTCGTATGGTGCTTTAGTACATCGTATTCCTCTTTTTCACCGCCGAACATCTGTGCGGCCCATGCATCGTCGGGCCGTTCGTGGACGTAATACATACCCCAGTACAAACCATCGATATAGAGGTGAGCGTAAAGGCCGTGCGGCGATTGACCGCCCATCGCATTATGAAGGTCGGAGACGTACTGGTCCTGAATATATGTCGGCCAATAATGCTGTCCGCTGTGGTTCCACGCATTACTTAACACTTCGTCGAACACGAAAGTATCGAATTTCTCGATCGGCGAGTCGGGAAAGACCTGATAGTCCAATCGCGAAGGCCCCCCTGTGGGCGTTCCGTCATCTGCGGTAGTTTTGAATCGTGGGCGCATCGAGAGTTTGAACACCTTCCATCGGTTCAGGCTCGTTCCGCCGCCGCTGACACCGCCCTGCATGGCTATCGCACAATTGATCTGGAATCCCCCCTCGCCGTTAGGATCTATCCACTCCAGAGAGCACACACGCTCGGTACCATCCTGAGATTGATTTATATATATCCCGGTGGGACCGAACCAGTCATCCTTATTCATAACCAAAGAAACAGTTGGAACGGATTTAAGGTCGTCTTTTATCGTCCTGGCGTATAAACCTCCAAACTTATCTTTGCCGTCCTGCCCAACCACATCAGGGTCAACCTGGTAATCGCCCAGGACCGTTCCCCACAAAGTCGGGTAGCCCGGCGGAGTTACCTGACTTCCGGTAACAGGATTGGTAGCCTGCCGGATAACATCGTCGAGGAAAATATACGTATGAGTATCGACGTTTGTCGGCATCCAGCCGTTTTTATACGCCATTGCCCGCAGACAGGTAGTAGTCGAGATTTGAATTGGGCCGGTATAAACCTCACCGTTGCTTTCGGTTGGAGTGCTGCCGTCTGTAGTATAACGTATCGTAGCTCCCGTAGTTTCGGTGGTGATTGTTACATAGAAGGGTGTATCGTAAAAGCCGCGGTCCATGCTGAACTTCGTATCGGCAACGATACCCGAAAAGCCGTCTTCGTTTGCCTGCCCGGGAGTGGGAATTCCGAAGAACCGCCACGTATCACTACCGTCCGGGTATCTCCCATAGGAAATATCTGTTGTTTGCGCAAGAAAAGTTATGCTGTCAATCAGGGTAATCCCGTCACTGTCGAACAAGCCGATTTCCTCACCGCCGGCATCGAGTTTGAAATTCGCGTGCAACCCCGTGTCGTCTGTATCCTCATCGGCCCATATTACCAGATAGCCTCCAGCTTGTATAACGGTCGGAGATGGAAATTGCCATTTTGTGGGAACGGATAGTTCGTCTGTCAGATATATACCACCGATATTTATGGTATTGGAACCGTAGTTGTATAGTTCGATCCAGTCACTATCCTGGCCCTGCGGGTCAGCTTCACTATTACTGTTGGAGGCCATAAACTCGTTGATAACCAGCGTCTGGGCCATACAGGCCGATCCAGCCAGAAAGAAAAACAATACCAGAACAAACAGTAAACCGATACTATATCGCAGCATGTTATTCAACCCTTCCCCACCGAGCGCGTGAGACACGGATGGCGGCATAATCTATCATTATATTCAACTATACATATATTAACATATAACCGATAGTTATGTCAATATCTTACGCTTCGAAAGCAATGCGACGATACTTTAATCAATTTCCCCCTCATGTCCGATTATCCGCCTTATATCAAATCTTATATAGTCCGTGCAATCCCCATGCCTTGATGTACATGATTATCAGTTACTCTAATCGGCCCTGAGGGATTCCGTGCAACAGCAGTATTCACAGAACTTCCGGACCGACATCGACCGGGGATGACACGGGAATAATGTGCGACATTGACGAGAACCGGATTTCAGAACCAAGAGCGATAGTATTATTATAAAAAACAATAAAAAAGAAGGCTCATCTATAAGTACTCCGCCTTTTTATCGCATTTTGTGAGACAAATATCTGTTACGGCCGGAATATTGTTGCAATTATAATAAAGTTCTGATTTTATATAGTGCCAAGTAGAACTTCAGTGAAGTGCAAATGAAAAATTCCTACTGATGAAATCTGAAATTTTTTTATCCTGTATTATATATGACAAAAATCACGAATTATAGGAGTAGTGACATGTTTAATCAAAAAAATCATGCCATAATTGCTTTGGCGTTTTTTTTGGTGTTTTCAGTTGTGACTTCTTATGCCCTGGATACCGAAAATAACACAAATGACCCGAACGATCCAAATTCCCCGACTAAGGAAAATATCCAGGGCCCTAAACTTCGAGTGGACGGCGACCAGATCGTAAATTATATCGAATGGCTGGCCCGGGATGATAAGCAGGGGCGAAAAAGTCTAACGAAAGGGTACAAAAAAGCCGCCGATTGGGCCGCAGAAAATTTCAAGAACTGGTGCCTGCAACCCGCCGGCGAGAACGGAACATTCTTCCAGGAAGTGCCTATCGAACGCGGTTTCACCTATATGACAGGTATGCCCGAATTGAAAATCGCAAACCGGACATTCCTGCTGGAAGAAGGGGATTTTTCAGTCCACCCCAAGGCCACGGCGGCAACGAGAGTCAACGCAGATATAGTCTTCGTCGGGTATGGTATTTCCGCTCCGGACAAAGGTCTGGATGAATATGCGGACATGGAAGTCGAAGATAAAATCGTCCTGGTCTTCACCGGCTCTCCCAGGGATGCCCGGGCACCCGGGAGAAGCTTTGCACCTACTCCCAGCGACGACGAAGTATCCAATGAACCCTGGGAAAAAGAATCGACCGAGCGAGCCAAAATTCAGACCGCCTATGACAAAGGTGCCGCTGCAATCCTGCTGTTTAATCCGGGCCCTCCTCCCGACCGTGACTCAGACCAGAGATCTACGCAGAACAGACGTCCCGGACAGGAAGAGAACAAAGAGCCGGAGCTGAAGTTCGAACGCGATTTTCTTATTTTCACAATCGAGCCCCGGGTATTTCATACCATAATGAAACCTGACCCGCAGGAATCAATAAACGGCTTGAACCGACGTATCGAAAACATTCGCTGGGATATCAGAAAAAAACAACCTCGCTCCATGGCTACCGGTATAAAGGCACAAATCAAAGGATACGATAACGTCGAAGAATACAGCGAAGAGCTCGAAAACAATATCGCGCGTAACGTCCTCGCCAAAATCGAGGGATCCGATCCGAACCTGAAAGACCAGTATATTATCATGGGCGGCCACATGGACCATCTGGGTGTTCGAAACGGGCTGGTCTATAACGGCGCCTATGACAACGCATCGGGTACATCGGTTGTCATGGAAGTCGCAAGGGTCCTTAGCCAGAACCATTTTAAGCCCAAGCGCACCATCATATTCTGCTGCTGGTGCGGCGAGGAGCTCGGTCTATTGGGCTCCAACTATTACACGGAAAAGCCGTGCGACGGCGTCAACATGGATAAGGTCGTGACTTATTTTAATGCAGATATGGTGGGCCTCGGCGGCAAAATCGGCGCACCTGGTGCGCTGAATTTTCCGACAATCTGGGAAATTATTAAAAAGAACCAGGATGAAGATGTTATATCGGTGGTCGAGCCCGAAACCGGCGGACCCGGCGGGAGCGACCATTCGGGATTTATCACAAAGGGTATCGAAGCCCTGGCATTGATGACCAGCGGCGGTGGGGGGCATCCCGACTATCACAGACCCGAAGACGACGCCGATAAGATGGACCCGGAAATCCTGCGAAAAACCGGCCAGTTCATCCTGCAGGGAACGATAAATTTAGCCAACGAGACAAAAACAAACCTGCTCATTGAAAACCGGCTATGGATGTACGAAGGGATGAGAATGTCGGTCGCCAATA
Organism: uncultured Pirellulales bacterium; assembly: GCA_964454885.1. Classification (GTDB taxonomy): domain Bacteria; phylum Planctomycetota; class Phycisphaerae; order Sedimentisphaerales; family Anaerobacaceae; genus JAFGPS01. The sequence goes on along the minus strand of CAYVXS010000061.1, from coordinate 5,606 downwards.
TCAATCCCGAACTGGAAGGAAGTGACTGGACCTGCATCGACATTGACGGTTATAGTCAGGACAAATTGAGATGGCGAATGGCATCAGTGGAAGATAAACCGGAAAAAAGAGTGGAAGTTGGAATCCCGGATTTGAAAATTTTCGAGGGTGACGTGGAGCTGCTTATCGCCGCTTCGAATGCGCTCGGTTTCGGTCGGGCCGATATTAAGGGCAGCGACGGCGAATGGATTGTAAAAGGACAGCTCACCGAACTCGGTCGCTACGCCCTGGGGATGATGGAGGAAAATCATATTGTCATAAACTTAGTCAGCCCCTCCCCGCAACTGCTGTGTGACGTCCTGGCCACGGCGACTCGACCCTTTATCGTCACCGGTTTCTATCTTCTCGATCCGCAGACTTACGAACAGATTAATAAAAAGAAGGTCATACTAAGTGTGAAGTTCGATCCCGCGGACGTCGAAGGCTGTATCGAGCGGCTGGAAAAGGCCAAAGCAGCTCTCGGAGATACGGACAATCTCGTGCTTTACGTCACCTCGAAAGAGAATATGGACAAAGCCAAAAAAGATTTGTATATGCGACTTATGGAAAGCGGCTGGAAATCCGAAGAAATCGGCAGCGCCGGCCGAAGACGCCGTTGGGGCAGAGGCCCTACCGGCACCGGTATCGCAGGAGGAAATTTAAGTGTGCTCTGGTCGTCCCGTTAATTCCGGACGTCGATAGAGATAGTTATGTACGGCGGTGATGGTGTATTATTATTTACATCAAACTTTATGTAGATTTCATTTGTTAGAAAATATCGACCCAGACCAGCCGCATCAAAAAAAGTAACATATCTCTTTAATCTTCTTTATATCAAATCCTTTATCGTCCGACCGACGCTCGGATGGCGGGTAATCGCCGATTGAATGACGATACGGACCTTCGTGTCGAGGTCGTCCAGAAATTGCTTGCTGACCCTGTTTGTGGTCCAGCCCCTGCGGTGTTCCTGCGCCCAGCGAAGGGCGAACTTCTTGCATTGTGCACGGTTAATAAGACTGCCGTTTGAAGCCATGTTCCCTCATTTCCTTCGTTAATTCGTCCGGGTTTTCAACGCTCATCAGGAATCGTCGCCGTCTCCACCAATGCGACTGGTCCCGATGAATATAACAACACTGATAGTTACTCCATTTATCACTCATCGTTCTGAATGATCGAATCAATGATCGTCGGCTCACCACCTACAATCCCGGCCTCGCCGTTGTCGGCGATGACACAGTTTTCAATCGTTGGTTTGCAGTAGGTAACGCCTCGCCCTTCGGTATAGGCGACCATATTAATACCTGTTCCACCATTGGCAGTAATCAGACAATGCAATAGATGCGGATTACTGTTAAGGGACAATTCGATACCATGCGTGCGGTTGTCCATAATCCGGCAGTTACGTATGGTGGCATCGGTTGCCGTGCCTGAGAGTCCGATGGCCCCGGCACGCACAGTCAGACCGGCCAGAGTACAGGCCTCGGTATCGCCGCCTAAGGTAACGACCGGCTCGTTGGGATATCCCTGAATGATGGTACCGCCAATATAAAAAGGATCGTTCGGATCCACCGACTGCAGGGTGATATTGCGATCCAGCTCGACACTCTCGGTATAAATACCCGGTTCGATCACAATGACATCACCGGATTCGGCACGATTAATGGCGTACTGAATTAAGGAAAACCGTTCGCCTGAAGTCTGGTTTTCAACCGAACCGTCAGGATCGGGCGTAAGCTCAAAACAGATCCGTAAAAGATTATACAGCCCTATTGACGATACCGTATAGTCATGGCCTCCCGCAACGTTATGATAGGCAAAGTTATCGTCGCTCAGGTATTCGGATTTTTCCGTCAGGCCCTGAATCGCCGCCTCGTGGCTGGCGCGTGCCGTGGTGTCGGAGGTCCCGCAGATGTTGTAAAAAAAGTTGACCGGACAGGAGGACTCTTCATTTTCCCGTCTCAGATATTCTGCTATCTGATCGGAACTGTAGGATGTAGGAGCCGCGGCAAAAGCACCGAACCATGCAATATGTTTCAGGCTCTGGCACAGCCCCACATTGATTGTCTGCATCCCACCCATGGAAAATCCGCAAATCGCCCGCGAATTCCGATCGGTCTTTACAGAATATTCCGATTCGATAAAAGGGATCAGGTCGTTAATTAGTTCATTGGCAAAGAAATAATAACCCGCCTGATTGCCCCAGCTACGATCGAGATAACTGGAGCTGGAGCTGCCGTTCGGAAATACGGCGATACAGGGCTCAATCGTTCCCGAGGCGATCAGATTGTCCAGTAACACCGCGGGACTGGGACTGCCCCGGTTCAGCCAGGTATCTTCATTGTCCGTAAGGCCGTGCAGAATATAGATTACGGGATACTTCTTGTTTGCGCTGTAATTATAAGGCAGATAGACATTGCAGTTTTTAGTGATAGGCTCGTCTCTGCGTTCCAGAACATAACCCGTCTCCTCATAGAGCCCCTGGATATTCACTCCTGAATCGGTCGAATCTGTATAGTAATAACAGAGATAAGAACGCCTGACCACCTCGCCGGACTTTTTGATAGACTGTCTATATTGCTGGGGGATTGAGCTTGCCAATTCCATACCAATACCTGGGCAGGAAAACAAATGGACGGTACAAATCCCTAACAATAAAAAAAGTGATCTTTTCATCTAAAATAATTCCTTGAGAATATGATTTTAATAAAAGTACATGAATAAACGGTTGACGTCAATAACATTTATAAACTTTGCGGTGAGAACTCTTCACGTTTTTATGTCGCCATTGTACGCAAATCCAAAAACTTCCGCGTTTAAAAAATTCCACCGCCGATTCTTCGACCAAATCGGGGACAGATTAATTTGACGAGCTTAGGACCGGTTCGGTAACCAGCTCGATACCGACCCCGTTCGGGTCGAGATTTCTGCTGTATTGTTTGTCGATCGGGTTGTTCCAGTGCTCGTGAACACCCAGGCTTTCGGTCAATCCTCCATCGCTGTTCGGGTCGTAAACAACACCGGACGGAGGTTCGGGAATAAGTGCCGCTTCGTGCAGATAATCATGCGCACCGTCCATGTGTGGATGAGTGTGCCACTCGTTGTACAAAAAGTCGAAAGCGACCGAGTCAATCGCAATTCTATCCTGCGATAGGAAAATACTTGACGGCCAGTCATCATTGAACGGCTCCATCTGCCATCTGACCGGGAAGGAATCCCAGCTTTGACCAGCATAGAGGCCGTCGATTAACGTCAGGATTGTTTTGCCGCCGAGCTTCGGATGTCCCAGCAGGTCAACGGTCGCCCTGTATCTTCCCATCCCCGGTGATTCTTCCGGCAGCACCCTCGACCAGTGCATATCATAATAGCCGGAGGCGTTTGGTATTCTCAAGGAGCCGTAGTGGTTTTTGCCGCCGAGTGTGATACCGGCGTGTGCGTGGCCTTTGAGGATTGGGAAGTTAATGAAGTAATCGGCCCGGGCAAAATGCCTCGGAATATAATCCTGCTGTGTGACATTGGTCCAGTGGGCGGGATCCGGATCGCTCCAGTAGAAAGGCGCGTTAGGATCGAATGTTACCGGCGTCCTGCCATCAAGTTCATAGCGTGGTTTTGTCAGATAGACAACGCCCGGACAGGCCGCGGAGACCATATCGTACCAGTAATTCGGCATGCCCTGCGAGGGGTCGCCTATGCTTATATCGTTGGGCTCGACTCCGACAACATCGGTCAGCTCTCGTAAAAGTGCTATTGCAAGCTGTGGAGAGTTGTCTATTTGATCGTGGCGGCTGTTCCGGAAGCCGGACGGTTTGACGCCGTTGTTGACACCGTACATTAATACGAAATTGATTTTTATTGCGATTTTTTCCCCCGGCGTATAGCCGATGTCACCTTTGCCCCTTTGCTGGTTGAAATTCCTGAATATGGCGTCCCAGGCGTTGGCGTCACTGATTTCATCCGTTAAAGACAGAAGTGCCTTCGAGAGCATTTCGGTTACGACCGTTTGATCGGTGCATTCCTCCTCGTACCAGTAAGGCGGCCCGGAGCCTTCCCAGTCGGTCGCGTTGGAGTCATGAATCCAGGCGACCCTGCCCGGATGAATGCCTTTGCCTTCACCGATCGGGTTATTGGCGGTGAATTGTTCCTGGCTATAGACTATCTTCGGCCCGGTGCTGCTCATGGCCGAGAATATAAAAGCGATACTGATAACTATGCACGTTGCCGCAAGGACGTAGCGTGCCCGTGCGAGCGCACTTTTTGCCTTTCGATAGGCGGTGACCGAACCGATTATTCCGAGCATCCAGACAATAAAGCCCGACGCAAGTGGGAACGCCACCCGCTGGCACGGGTATGTTGCACGTGAAGGCTTTGGAATTACGCGCACGAGAAACCATACGAGCGCAGCAAGGCCGACGAAGGGACTAAGCCACAAAAGCCAAATGCGTTTGCGATTTCGCGGAATAGCTTTACCTGTTTTGGGGCAATGCCTGATTACGTCTTTGCTTTGCCAGGGTGACATAACAATCCTCCTACTTTCGCTGTGACTTGATTTGATGACCCTACCTGTCCCCCAGGATGCACCAAAAAGACCACATAGTGAAGAACTAATTTTATAATTTCACGACAAATGAGTATAACACAATTTTGAAATCGAGTCAAACGCTTTCCGGGCGGCAGAACGGGATGCATGAGATTTGCAATGTTGGAAATCGATGAGTTTGCGGAATATTAAAAATGCACTTTTTTTCTCGCACGGCTGTAACAAACATATTTTGTGGGATTAAAGCTCAGCTTCATAACCGACATGCTTTTGAAGATATGCTTTTGAATCTATCACAGGTATGTCGCGTTTCTCCGGGATATCTTTGAAGCACTGGATTGTCATATTCAATTTCCGGGGGTCGGGCACGTCAAATTCGATTTGTTTGGCCGCATCTTTCCAATGGTCCTGACTCTGGTACAACTGCCTTCACTTTGTCAACGGACGGGGACCTCGTATAACGGCGAAATATTTGAAACCTTTTTCAAGCGTTAATTCCGCCGCACGCCGATATAGATAGTTATGTACGGTGGCCGGCGGCGTGTTATAGTTCCCAACGAATTTTACATGGAATTCATTTTCAGAGAATCTCGTCTCGGAGTAGCCGCCCGCCGGAGTTGTCCCCAACCTCTGGTAGGGCGTAGGCTGACAGCCGCAAATGCAGCTCAAACCTGCAAATAAAAGCAAGATGACTTCAAATCCTCTCATTGGCAACCACAACGCATTAATAAATATATCCCCTATGGGGCAGGTGGAAACTTATATTTATTCTTATTAACGTGCAGAATCAATCCAATTTCGCCGGGATGTATTTCGGAAGATGCCAGGACATTCTTTTCAGAAAACTTCATCAGTACGTCACCGGCATTCAATATTTTGCCTCGTGAAAATGTCATTGTTACACCTTTCATCTGTGACTCAATTGAGAGACTGCCTTTGAGCAGACCATCCTTATGCAGAACAGCGTATCGAAGCTTGTTGCCGTCTTCGTTGCTCCAGGCCAGGACTTTTACGATAGATCCGGCTTGCCAGCCGGTACTTCCGCCTTGGCTTT
>CAYVXS010000060.1:0-10972 GCA_964454885.1 uncultured Pirellulales bacterium | reverse complement strand
CATATCGGCGTCACTTTCGATATAGACGTGACATATTCCGTCGGCGTGGCCGAGGACGGGGATATTGGTATTGTTCATTATGTAGCGGACGAATTCGTTGGAGCCGCGGGGGATGACAAGGTCGATATATTCGTCCAGGGCGAGCATTGCGGCGACGTCCTCGCGGGTCTCTAATAGCCGGAGCCAGCCGGAGGGCAGAGAAGCCTTTTCACCGGCGGTCGAAATTGTCTCGGCCAGGATGCGGTTGGTGTTGGCCGCTTCGCTGCCGCCTTTGAGCAGGACGGCGTTGCCGCTCTTGAGGCAGAGCGTGGAGATTTGCACGAGGGCGTCCGGGCGGGATTCGAAAACGACCCCGATAACGCCGATGGGGCAGGTGACTTTGTAGAGTTCGAGGCCGGTGTCGAGCTCGGTCGCGACGATGGTCCGGCCGACCGGGTCGTCGAGCGTTATGAGTGTCTCGATACCGGCGATGGTCTGGGCGATTTTGGACTCGTCGAATTTCAGACGCTTGAGCAGCGGGCCGGGGAGATTATTTTTTTCCGCCTCGTCGAGGTCCTTCCGGTTGGCGGCGATGATGACGGGCGTTTGCTGCCGAAGGGCCTCGGCGATTTCCTCCAGGGCGCGGTTTTTTACTGCCGTTGTAGCCGCGGCCATATTTATCGATGCTTTTTTTGCCTCCTGGGCGATTTCGGTAATACTCATTATTTTTTTCCTGTTGACTGAAATTTATTCTCTGGTTACTATGGATTTTAATAGATAATACGTAATTTGCAATATGTAATTTCGCGGGTGTAGCTTAGAGGTAAAGCTCCAGCCTTCCAAGCTGGCTACGTGGGTTCGATTCCCATCACCCGCTTTTCAATGTCGTGGGAAATTAAGGAGAGATATTATGGATATTACAGTTATAAAGGGATTCTTTTTTTGGTGCACGTTTATTGACGTGTTATTGCTGGTTCTCTCGTTCCTGTTCTGTGCTCTCGGTGGCGACTGGATTTATCGAATGCACAGCAAGTGGTACCCGATATCCCGGGATGCGTTCAACGTGGTAATGTACTGCTTTGTCGGATTGTTCAAGATGTTTGTTATCGTGTTCAATTTCGTCCCCTGGGTCGCCCTCGTGATAATAGAATGAGCCGGGACGCGTAGTAGTTAGAAAGAGGTAGTAATATGGAAGGGTACGTGGAAGTTTTCACCGCGACGGATATTACGTTCGCATATCTGATGAAATCGAACCTCGAAGCCGCCGGTATCCCGGTTCATATCGACAACGAGAATCTGCAGGGGGCCTATTGTCTCGACGGTATGGTTCCTCGCGTGCTCGTTCCGCAGGATTATGCCGAGCAGGCGAAGCAGATTATCGAGGAGATTCGGCAATCTTCACCGGAAGTCACCGACGACGATGAGCAGGAACAGCAATAATATAACCATCGAAGAACCGGCCTCGTAGAAATTTGTTACGTATGGCACAAGCTTTAGTTCTCCTCCACCATGAGAGATTATGCTATTAAGATAAAAGGAGCGACGTTATGAAGATTAATATCAGGGTCTTTTTAGTGACGGCGACGTTGGCCTGTATGTGGACGTATTGCCCGGCCGTGACGGCCCAGGACGAAGCACCCGGAGTGGGCGGGGCCCAGGTAGAACCGACACCGGGACAGATGCCGCCGCTGCCGCCGCGTCTGCCCGAAGGGATACCGGCGTTCCCCGGGGCCTGGGGCGGCGGAATGTTCACAACCGGCGGCCGGGGCGGAAAGGTCATCGAAGTGACAAATCTCAACGACGGCGGGCCGGGAAGTTTTCGTGCGGCGATAGAAGCGCAGGGGCCGCGAATCGTTGTCTTCCGCGTCGCGGGAATTATTCCGCTGCTTTCAGCGATAAATATAGACAATCCCGATATTACTATCGCGGGACAGTCGGCGCCGGGTGACGGTGTTTGCCTGGCCGGTGATTCGGTCAATATCAATACACATAATGTTATTATGCGTCACCTACGCGTCCGTCGGGGCCGGCCCGAAGGCGGGCAAGGCTCTGACAATATCGGCGGAAATCCCGAGGGACAAATCATTGTGGACCATTGCACTGCGAGCTGGGGCATGGACGAGAACCTCTCGCTCTACCGTTACATGAAGCCAATGCCCGGAGGCGGCAGCGTCAAGCTGCCGACCGAGAACGTTACGGTCCAGTGGTGTATCTCCAGCGAGGCCCTGAACGCCGGCGACCACGCATTCGGCGGTACCTGGGGCGGCAGGGATTCGACGTTTCATCATAATCTTTTCGCATGTAATACCGGCAGGAATCCGTCAATCGGAATGTCGGGCGAGTTCGACTATCGTAACAATGTGATTTTCAACTGGCGTCACCGTACTATGGACGGCGGCGATGAGACTTCGATGATAAACGTCATCAATAACTATTACAAACCCGGCCCGGCGGCGAACCAGAACATGGTAAGCACCATCGCACGGGTCGAACAGCGTAATATGTACTCGCCCGGCAACCGGTGGAAGCCGGGTAACTGGTACCCGGAGGCTCAGAAACGTCCCGGCAAGTGGTATGTCGCCGGTAATATCGTCGAGGGCTTTCCCGAGGTCACCGCGGACAACTGGAAGGGCATGAAGTCGGCTGAGCGTGGGGACGCCCCTGAAGCGGCCCGTGTCTATACGCCATTCGAGGCCTGGCCGGTAAACCAGCAGACGGCGATGGAAGCATTCGAATCCGTTCTTGCAAAAGCAGGTGCAACACTTCCGGTACGTGACGCAGTGGATAAGCGAATCACCGAAATGGTGCGCACCGGCAAAGTAAGTAACGAAAACGGCATCATCAACGATCCGAAAGAGGTCGGCGGTTATCCTGAATATTCCTTTTTGCCGGACCGGGTCCCGGTCGATACCGACCATGATGGTATGCCCGACGAGTGGGAGAAAAAATACGAGTTGAATCCCGAAAACGCTTCGGACGGCAGTGCCGATTCCGACGGCGACGGCTACACTAACGTCGAGGAATGTCTTAACGGCACAAATCCCCGCGAGAAAATCGACTATACGAATCTCGGTAATAACATAGATGAAATCAGTTGAAGGATCGGGGTAAGTCTAAGTGCCTGACTTTAGCAATTTTTTGCTGCACTTGTTTTTTTACTGGATCACAGGATGGATATGACAAAGCGAGCTTTTCTTAATGTCTGCACAGTAGTGATGATTGCAGCAGTTAATACCGGTCTCAGTGCCGGGGCATCCGGGGGACCGAATGTGGGGCTTTATCGTGTGTTCGAGGTCCAGATACGAAACGACAAGTCCTATGGGAACAAGTTTGCGGATGTGGATTTGACTGTCACTTATAATTCGCCTTCAGGAAAGGCCGTGGAGTTTTTTGGTTTTTTTGACGGCGACGGCCGGGGTGGAGGAAATCTTGTCGAAGGGAATATCTGGAAGCTGCGTTTTATGCCGGATGAATTAGGAAACTGGAAATACACCTATCAATGGAGTGACGGGACACCCGGCGGCGCGGGAGCATTTACATGTGTAAGTGACGGAGCCGGAAAGGGCGTACTGAAAGCTTACAAAGAAAATCCACACTGGTTTGCCTATAACGGGACCGAGCCGGTCTGGCTGAAATCATATTACGAAACCGGTCACGGCGTAATCGCCCAGGATTTCATCTGGGTGGTTGAAAATGTTTACGGCAATTTCCTGCAGCACGGTTATAACCATCTGCAGGTCAATTGGCTGCTGTCACTGTGCTGCTTCAGGCAGTATTACTTAGACGGGCCGGAGCCGGAAACGTTCGACCTGACGCTCTACGAGGAAGGCAAGGCTTCGAGTACGATGAAATTGAGCGTATGTTATATGATGGAGCGTCATTTAGGCTTTTTGAACGATCACGATGTCGGCGTGCACATGTTCCTCGGTTTCGAAGGGGCAAGAAACGACGGGCCCGCCTGGGACAAATTGAGTGAGAGTGAAAAAGATTTCTACGTCCGCTACGTTGTATCACGGATTGGGCCGTACGCGAACATCGCCGGCTGGAACTTCGTTTGGGAAGTGCCCGGCGACCGACAGCAGTATGAACTGAGCCTGATGCGCCTGCTTGAAAAATACGATGTGTTCGAACACCTGCGTACGTACGAGGACGAGATGCCGCGTGACAACGAGTATAATCGTCCCGAATATACTTTCGCTGCGGTCGAGAACCACCTGATTGCCGCCGGTTCCAAGAATCTGGACAGGCACTACTGGAAGGAGCCGTGGACGCATCACATGGCGGTGATTGAAGGGTATAAGGGCAAGCCCGTCTATATGTCAGAGGGCAATGCGCTGTGGAGGCGGTACTGGTACGAGCGAACGGGGGCGACCCAGGATGATTTGCGAAGGGCGGCGTGGGCGTGCGCGACCGGCGGGGCGTCTTTCAACTGGAACGGCCATTTGAAGGAATATGAGCTATGCGCGCACGGGCCGACCGGATTGCCGTTTAATGACGACAATCCCTTCATAGAGTCGGAAAAATATATCGATATCATCGCTCAGGTAATGAATAATGAAGTGGCATTCTATCGCATGACGCCGCAGGACGAATTGCTAAGACAGCAAGATGCGATGCGTGTCTGGGTTTTGGCCGAACAGGGCAGGCAATATCTTGTATTCGCATCTCACGGCGAACCGTTCGGGATAATATTAGCGGCGGGGGATTATAACAACAACATCTGGATAGATGCAAAGAGCGGCCAAAAGACGAAAGTCAGCCCTGTTTCGGTCTCCGGCGAAAATAATGATCCCGTTTTGTTCAATCCGCCGAACCGTGATACCGATTGGGTGCTTATCCTCAGAACAGAGAAATAATTTCTACAATTTTTTACACCGTATAAAACGACCGGCGGTTTTTGAAATGTAAGGCATATTGAATTATTTCACAGGCGTGTAATATAGTTACATGGAGGTCTATCAAATGGCGGCGTATGTTGTTGCACGTGTTGAAGTGACCGACCGGCAGCGATATAAAAAGTACCTCGAATTGACACCGGCGACAATCGCCAAATACGAAGGGCGGTTTATTGCAAGAGGGGCCGAAACGATGACACTCGAAGGACCCGAAGAGAAGCGGAGAGTCGTTATTCTGGAATTTCCAACGCTTGAGAAGGCCCGGCAGTGGTATAACTCGGACGAATATCAGGCGGCTAAAAAACTGCGAGCCGGTGCGGCAAAAGCGGAATTTATAGCAATCGACGGAGTGTGAATGAATATAATAAAAGCATCAGATTGTTGTATCCTGGATACCGGAATAATAACTTGACCGAGCGATAGTGGGCTGGTTATATTTTTCGAAAAGATAGTCGCAGTTGGTCTAAAGGGAAAAATCGTCTCTGTGGAACCGGGCAGAAAGGAGGCTTGCTATGAGGATTTGGGCTATTTTTACAGTTTTTTTATTGATCTTCGTTTCAGGATGCGCCTCGCACAAATCTATGTGTGAAGATGAGAAAGAGATTCCTCTTTCTGATGTTCCCGTGGTGGCGGTCGATGCGGCCCAACAGGCGGTCGAAAATATCACTTTGACGGAAGCAGAGGTTGAGAAAAAAGGCCGCGATGTGTACATGCTGGAAGGCACGGCGGACGGTAAAGAGTATGAAATTGAGGTCACTGCCGACGGCGAGGTCCTTGATGTGGAGCAGGAGGATATGTTTGATTATATGTTTGACGATGAAGATTAGAACGACCGCCGCATAGCTCTAAGCAGGAACACATTGCTCCAGATAAAGTTCTGAACTTTGGTTGATAGAGGATATTCGAATAAAAAATCGGGGACCTGAATGTTATATTCAGATCCCCGGTCTTTTCTTATTACATGTCACTTAATTTAACTATTTGTCACCCGCAATATAACGAATCTCGCCTTCGGACAATGCTCGATTATATATCCTGACCTCATCAATGGCACCTTCATAAAAGCGGTCCACATTCTGACTGTTCCTTCCTATATTAACCGGGTATGTGGTAGTAGCGATGGCTCCGGTATGATCCATACTGTCCGCTAAATTGCCATCGACATACAACCTTAGCTGGTTACCATCGAAGGTCCCGGCCACATGGTGCCAGGCGCCGTTAAACGAATCGTCCACAGGTGAGCTGAGCGTTTGCCAGGTGCCGTCATAGATGAAAAACTCCATACTGTTGCCGCTGGCATGTTTAATCGCGTAGCTCTGGTCACCTTTGGTAACAAAGGGATTATGCTGGCCGTTGCCCGAATCACTTGTGTTGACCCATGCCGATAGGGTGATCTGTTCGGTGATATCGAAGCTCGCGTTGTCGCCGCAGTTCACATAGTCATCGACACCGTTAAGGGATAACGCCATACCAGCAACGCCTGTAATATAACTCGGTGTACCGACAATGGTACCATTTAGGTTATTGCCGGAGCTGTCCTCGACATTATTATCTAAAGCATAGTATGCAACCAGAGCATTAGTACCCGGGTCAGTTGGTACGGTTACCGGTGGGGCGATTCGATACAGCATAAAGTCATCCAGGAAAATCATTCCTGAGCCGCTGCCCTCGATACCGATACTCAGGGTTGCGACATTGTTCAAGTTCATACCCGTAAGGTCAATATTCCACTGTTTCCATAAAGGTACGGATAAATCGCCGTCGAACATTACCTTCGTATTACCAATTTTGGCATACAACCGGTCGGCAGCAGTGTTGGCCAGGTCGCCGTGAATCCACAATACCAGTGTTTGAGGCGAACCTGTGGACCAGTTTCCACCGATTGGAAGGTCGCTCGTGTTTGCTGTAACCTCTGATAAGCCTGAGCTTGCATTGTCGTAGAAAAGCGGCACCGATTGATTTCCACCATGGACAATACCGGTTTCAAGGGAGGAGCCCTCAAAGTAGCCCATCTGTGAGCCGCCCTTTGACGGATTACTGATTCCGTCCATCCATGTATCATATACCAAATTGCTTCCTTTCTGTCCGGTTGGGATGTCGTTGTAGGACTCGAAATCATCGACGACAAGATATTCCTGCGTTGAAAAGCTCCAGATATCGCCCTGCCAGATCGACGGTGCCTCGGCGTTGTTGACCTCATCAACCCGCCAGTAGTAGGTGCTGCTTAATTCGAGCGCAGGGCTGTAACTTGCCTGGCTTGTCGTGCCCAGTAAAGCGGCACCATCAATGACCGACTGCCGGTCTGTGTTCAGATAAACGTTATGCTCAGCCACTTCTCTTCCTGCTCTCCATGTGAGACTTGAAGCTACAGCAGCATCTGTTGTTTCGGATTGCGGGCTTGGCTCTCTTGCGAAGACGGGTATTACCATAAATCGCACTTCGCTCAGACCGTACTGATTAAAGAGGCCGGCGCCTCCGCCATAGTTGCCGTTGGCGGTAATCTTGACATATTTAACCTCCTCGCTGTTAAAAGGAACTATAGTATTGGCTGCATAGCCTTCATCGCCGGACGCCTGGGCCAGTTCGGAAACATCTGACTGCGTCCAGGTAACACCGTCTGCAGAGTACTCTATCGTCACCTCTTTAATTCCGAATAGTGCAAGAATTGTATTACCATTATAGTTCCATATCAGCATCTCATGCAGCTTGTAGGGTTTGTCGAACTCATACTGTATCCAGGCCGAACCCGGGTCACCGGGAGAGCTGAGCCACATATCAACCGAAGTGATTGAGTGCAGGTCATTTGCGTCTAATCCTGAGCCGTCGATGGTTTTTTCCGGCCCCTGGTTTACCACATTACCGGAAGCAGTAGCGGTGATATTTTCTCCATCGATGGGAATCGCGTAGGGCTCGACTGTAAAGCTCCATACATCGCCCTTGAATACCGTACTGTCCGGCGGAGCATTGACCTCATCGACACGCCAGTAATAGGTCTGGCTAAATTCGAGTCTACCGGGATTATAATTATTGGCATCATGGGCGGGACTAACTAACAGCGAACTGCCTGTATCGGCGTTATTAACGTCATCAAAGATAGTTCCAAAATACACGTTATGTTTATCGGCAGATTCGCCTGGGTTCCAGCTAAGGATTACATCACGTATTACATCTTCTGTATCGTCTTCGGGTTCTGGTGAAGATGCCTGAACCTTTGATATAGTCAGCATAGCCTGCTGTACCTCGGCTTCACTTAGCGCATGATTAAAGATTTTAACATCGTCAATAATACCATTGAAGGCGGCGTCGCCGGGGCTTGTCAATGTCCGGGCACCAATGGTAATCGTCGAAGTGGTTGCTTCTCCAAGTGTCCCGCCGACGTTTGTACCAGTGTTTACGCCATCGACATACATCGTGGCTGTGGTCCCGTCGTACGTGACAGCAATGTGTTCCCACTGTCCCACCGGCGGAGCCGATGCCAACCAGTTAGGGAAGCCGCCCGCGAATCCGATCTCACTGGTGGCTGCATTGTTGATCGTAAGCTGCCAACATGCGGATGTACCGGTACCATCGGCCTTTGCGATTATTCCCTGATAAGCACCCGTACTTCCGGCCCACTTGATCCATACGGCCAGGCTGAGCTGCCCCGTGGTCTCGGACGGGTTCCATGTTCCCGCACGGACGTAGTTGCCCGCTGTGCCTGGAAATGAAAGAGCGGTGCCGAAGTCCGGTTTGCTTTGCACCCAGTTGACAGTGCCGTCAATCGTCGCGTCATGACCGTTGCCGGAAGCATCTATAATGATAGTGCCGCTGCCTTCGTCCATAGGGTAGTAGGCGAGCATTTCGGCGGATGTATTTTTGGTCAGGATCAACACAGCGGAAATAAAAGTTAGATAAACCAATTTCTTGCACATAATTTTCCTCCTTTAAGCATTAGTATTGGAATCGTCAAGAACCAGTAAAATTTCTGCTTTATAATCAAACAAATTTCCACTTAATTTTTTATAAATTGGTCCGACTCCACCTCCTTTCTTTGGAAGATCTCTACCAAATGAAAAACAGATATGTTGATTCCGAAATTTACAACTCCGGCGATTCTATTTTCTTTTGCTTTTATGAGTCTTAAAAATTAATTATAAATTCTTTGGCCTGCTTGAGAAGGGGTGATCATGTATGAATGCCTATGCAGGCACAACTTTCCATCAGTTGTTTATACCAGATAAAGCTCCTCATTGTCAAGATAAAAAGTAGATGTATAGTTGCCGTCTTTAGTGTTAGACATGGATATAGATATCGATATATAACAACTTGCATGAACAAGCTCGACTTTGGCAAGGGAGATTAATAGCACCTTATGAAAAGTAGTGGGCAGCGGGAATATTTTTTAGGTAGTGGAAAAAACGCTGCTTTGTCATAAGCTTTTCTTTCGGCGTGGATTAGCTTATTTCTGCAACAGTCCTATAACAAAAATTTAACATTATTGACAAAAGTTTGGACTAAATTCTTGACAAAGTGGTAGAGAGTGGTAAAATCCCCCATATTGTATAAGTTAAGTGGGACGATTGCCATGCTTTTATTAACAGGTGAATACCAGCACGTTGTGGATAACAAGAGCAGGGTTCTCATTTCAAACAAGCTGAGAAGCCAGATTGACGCCGATGTGCACGGCAGCAGTTTTTATCTTGTTCTCGGTGCCAACGGCATTCTCTGCTTATATCCGGAGAAATACTTCGAGCAAATCGCCCTTGCGGTAGCTCCGGGCCCAACCGCTCCCGACGAGACTGTGGCGTTCGAGCGAATCAGCTTCGCATTGACCAGCAAGGTTGAGCTGGATAACCAGGGCCGGTTGCTTTTGAACGATAGTTTGCGGAAAAGGGCCGGGTTGAAAGATCAAATTACGTTAATAGGTGTCAGAGACCATATTGAATTGTGGAACAGCGAAAGCTGGGAGCAATATCTCTCGGACAATATGGCTCAATACCAAAAACAGATGTCGCAGGCAAGGCAGGTTGTCCTGCAGAAAAAGAACGAAGAACTTGAACCGTAGGAACGGAGGCATAATGATAGGAATGGATTCGGACCATTGTCGTGTTGTTGCCGAAAGCCTCAGAGGTCAAAGGGAAGTTGACGATCAGACCTTTGCATCGCTTGCTGTTCTCAGCGAGCGTCTTGGACGGCTGAAAAAACTCGATGAGGCTTTTGCCGGCGTAACATTTTCGTCTGATGTTAAGCAGCTACAGAGCCACAGGAGAACGGCCCCGGTCGTTTAACAAGGCAGTGGATTAACATGATGAATTACGGTTGGATGAGCGAATGCAGTTCGCCGGAATAGGATATCAGACCTTGACTTTTGGTATGAAAAAGTGAATGGTTCAACTATTGAGCATATTCCGGTTCTTGCCGAGACATTGGTCGAACAGATAAACTTACCGACGGATGCGGTGATGGTCGATGCGACCATTGGACACGGAGGTCATAGTTTTCTGTTCGGGAAAAAATTGGGTAAAAGGGGGATTATCGTCGGTTTTGACCTTGATAAAGGCGCTTTAAGTAAGGCCGAAACCAGATTAGAAGGGCTTTCCTGCAGGAAAATATTAGTTCATTCGAATTTTTCGCAAATCAGCGAATGCCTCGACAGACAGAAAATTGAAAAGGCCGATTTTATATTGGCGGATTTGGGTCTTTGCTCGGCTCAGGTGGCCGATGAAAAATTTGGGCTGAGTTTCAACACAAATATGCCGCTTGATATGAGAATTGACAAAAGATTAAAGAGCACCGCTGCCGATATAATCAATAGAGAAAACGAAAAAGATTTAGCCGATTTGATATTTAAATTTGGGCAGGATCGGGCATCGCGGCGGATTGCGCGATTCATCGTGCATGAACGTAGAAAAGAACGGATTGCCACGACCGGTCAACTGGCTGAGATAGTATGCAGGGCACTGGGAAAAACGGGGCGAAATCGGAAAAGCAGAATACATCCGGCGACAAGAACCTTTCAGGCGTTGAGAATCGCCGTAAATAACGAGCTTGACAATTTACAAAAGTTGTTGAATTCGGCTCCGGCCCTGCTGAAAAAGCACGGCAAAATCGCCGTTATC
>CAYVXS010000059.1:3285-11019 GCA_964454885.1 uncultured Pirellulales bacterium | reverse complement strand
TACCCGCTTTACGATCCATGTATTGCTGTTCGATCCATTGGTACGTCTTTTTCAAACCCACTTCCAGAGGCGTACTCGGCTCCCAGCCGAGGATCTGCTTAATAAACGTATTGTCGCTATTCCTGCCGCCTACACCTTTCGGTGCATCCAAATCATATTCTCGCTCTAAAGTGATACCACCGATCTTTTCTGCCAACGAAACCAGGTCATTAATAGATATCAGATAGTCGGAGCCCAGATTGATTGGTGTGGCGACAAGATCGTCAAAGTGCATAATCATATCAATACCGTAAACGCAATCTTCAATATACATAAAACTGCGTGTCTGGCTTCCATCACCCCAAATAATAATGTCTTTCGAGCCTTTATCCTTGGCTTCAATCACCTTGCGACACATAGCCGCCGGAGCTTTTTCCCGTCCACCGTCCCAGGTACCGAACGGCCCATAGACATTATGAAATCTTGCGATAAAAGTCTTTAAGCCTCTTTCGGCCCAGTATTCCTGGCAGAACATCTCGGATATGAGTTTCTCCCAGCCATAACCTCGCTCGGCCATCGCCGGATATGCATCGGATTCTTTTAACGCTCTCGAGTCCGGATCTTTTTGAAGGTCGGTGTTATACGCACAAGCCGAAGACGAGAAGAAATACCTCTGGGCACCTGCTCGATACGCCGACTCTATCATATGCGTATTGATAAGGACGCTGCGCAGACACTCCACGCGGAATCGTTCTATAAAACCCATGCCGCCCATATCGGCCGCCAGGTTGTAAACCTCCACCGCGTTCTCGCAGGCGCGTCTGCAATTGTCTTCGTACTTCAAATCCATACACAGGCACTCCACGCCCGGCACACGCTGGTACCATTCGGAAAGGGGCTTCTTATCAATTGCTCGTATGCGAGTAAAGCCCTGATCGTGAAAATATCTGGCTAATGCCCCGGCGATAAATCCACCCGCTCCCGCAATTACAATCAAATCGTCTTTTTTCAAAACCGAAGACGCCGTTGGATTACCACTTGCTGCCATAATTCTCCTTTCTCTGGCCTTGTCTATTATGCAGACACTGGCTTAATAGATAGATCCGTGTTTACAAGGCTTTTTCAATTTGAAAGATTCTTAATATAATTTCTTCATTTTATTTTCCGATTCAACTTCTTCAACATATTTTTTAAAATCATCCAGCTCCTTCTCATATTTTTCAAGTACCTGTGACCAATGGTAGTTAGCCGGCTCACCATTCTCGGCACCGGTAAAGGGAATCTTTCGCTGGGACGTTTGCATACTTTGAGCAAAATTATAAGTTTCCCCCGTCAGCTCAGTCAGTTTCCTGAAATTATTAAGACTTTCCTCCAGATATTGAGCAGCTTTTTTAAGGTCCTGAATATCTTCGCTGAATTTATATCTCAACACAAAAATCGCTGCATTTACTTTGGCGGCATAATTTCCGCTCATAGCTCTGATGCAATAAATATCATTATACAGCCGGTCGAATTCAGCCTGATTTTTTGTCACCAATGGTTTTGCCGCTTCAATTGCCTCGAGAGCTTTTTGCGAATATTCCAGCACTTCCTGGATAATTTGCGGCGGTGTTTCACCAATGTGAGGTTGTCCTTTAAACTCTTTTTCAACATATTCCTGTAGCCGTTCCCCCGGGGGAGCCTGTGACAGCCACAAATCCTTATAAGGCCCATAAGGTTCCGGATTGACCAACTGATCCAATGTCATGCCAAGAGATAAAGTCTGTCGATTTCCCTCGGTAATACCGAAACGCCGGATGAGTCTCGGGGCACACTCGCCGGAATCGTTATAGGCATCGAGGATTTTTTCTGCGGCTTCTTTATTGCCGTACATTTCGGCAAGGCGGCCAATCCAGTATTGCCTGTCCTGTTGTTCGTCACGGTCCGGATTCCAGGCATACCGCGCCCACGCCTCGAACCAAATCCAGTCCCGCTCGTATTGTTTCAACTGCGGCTGGGCCTTATCGGGAGAATACGGCCAGTTCCAATAACACAGAGGATAAAGATGAAGTCCCTGTGCTCCGAGACGAGTCTCCATCGCTTTTGCACACTTTTGTATGAACCTCTGTGCTCCATATCGAAACGGCTCAAGGTTCGCCAAAATATGAACGTTGGCGATGTGCCGGGAACCTAAACGGCTCATATTAAGATGAACCTGTTGCCATGGGCCGCGAGGCTCCCATGTGGTCAGTGACTCGCCGTTATATTTGGCCATTGTGTAAAGATTTTTATATATAGGCAAAGCCGCATGCATGACGGCATTCGGATCGGTTGCGTGGGCACGCAGCACAATGGGCGGTTCTTCCGAAACTCCCAATGCATTCAATCCGTCCTGAACACCGGGAATTACCACTTTAGTGAACCATTCCACCTGGTTATCTGTGTCCCTTAACGCTTCACCCAGACAAACCAACAAACCGACGTTCGGATATTGCTCTACAAAAGCCGCGATTGATTTGCGATTATAATCGGCTATAAGCGGCGTCGATTTGCTGTGCTGCGTCCTGATATTGTTCTTTTCGGCAAAAGGCTTGGATACGAAAATATTATAAAACATCTGAATTATCCAGATGCCGCGCTTGTCCGCCTCACGTGTCAAATATTGGAAAATCTCAACATTTTTTTCATAAACATCCTCCGGCACTTCCAGGGCATAGGGATAATCTTCGAGCTTGACCAAAGACGCAAAAGGATGGCCGTTCCATAAATACAGAGTATTCATTCGGTATTCGACCAACAGGTCAAGATATTCCTGCCAGAACTCTTTATCGTAGAAGAAAGGGAAGTTTTCCGGAGTATAAGGATATTCGTAAATCCGCCGGCCCGGCAAGAGTTGTGTCTTTTGCATACCGATACAAGGCCCGCGAAGTACCATTGACGGTTTGTCGGTGAAACGGAAGTCTTTCGGCAAAGAACTGTTCTTTTTTATCCTGTCTGTAAGCTCCATACATCCGTATAATGTGCCGCTGTCGTCACAACCAGTAACTAAAGTGACATCGTTAATAGACTCCAAAAGGAATCCCTCATTTCCGATTTCACTGCCCTCGAAAGTATGAAAGCCGGATTTAATCACAGAATCAATCAGGGGATTCTTGTTAAATGTCCCTACAACAATTAACGGCCTGCTTTGTGGTATTCGGGATTCCTGCGAAACAGTAATCTCATATCCGGCATCTTTAAGAGCGGAACTGATTTTATCGATGCCGAATTGCACCCTCGGTACAGACTCGGAAGACGTAACAATAAATATTTTTTCACCACAATAGGCGGGAGTCATTATCGTTAACAGAAAGAATACAACGGGAAAAAATCTCTTCATTATACACCTTTCCAAAGTCAGAGTTTTCCTTCGATTCGTTCCAGTATTGTCGAATGAGCGGTGAGACTGCCGTCAACAAAAACAGACAGTCCTTTGCCTCGCTTATATTTTTCACCGGTTTTGTCCCAGAGAATAGTCACTAATTTTCCATGATAATAAACGTTGTCCAGGGCAAACCACTCCCAAGTATCGGTGGGAACAAGCGGATGAACGACAATCACATTATCATCCCGTATAATAAGGCCGACCAGGCCGGAAATAACCAAATCGCAAAAACAGGAATGGTTATAGTACCGGCTTCGCGGATTATCATCCTTGAGCCAGGCGCAGTTTATCTCGTCGTGATATTCACCGATATACGGTTTGCCGTTTTTATGATGCTCTTTTGCGTATGTTAATAACGCATTAAAATAGTCCTTTGAGGACACACAGAACTGGTTATAATTTCTCAATAAATTCGCCATACCGACAAGCGTCTGGGTCGTCGCAAAAGGCCAGACCGCACCGTCCCATTCGCAGGTGCCAACACCGTGCGATCTGAATTGAGGATGCCTTCTTTCTGCGGTAGTCAATCCGCACGGGGCCTTAAAGCCGTTGGGATCGAGAACCTGCGTCCATGCCGGTTCAAAACCCGGATCGGGCATATTAAAATACCATGGGATAAATCCGATTTCTTCGCGGGCATCGGAAAGAGAGCCGTTTTCAAAACGAACTTTGAAGAATTTTGCTTCACTATCCCAGAGTTTTTTTTGCGTAAGTTCTTTGAGTCTGTTCGCCTTATTTTGAAATTCTTCTGCGATTTCTTTTTCGTCCGCCATATCGGCAATCTTAGAGATTGCCAGGGCATTGCCGTACATATAGCTGTTAATAGTAGGGCGTGCATTTTTCGCCGTGCGCGAGCCGCTTATCGATTCCTCCATACCGTCGCGGACATCGTACTGCCAGAACATGCCGTTATCCAATAATCTTTCCTGCTCCCACTTTTTATAATCGCTCACCAAATCAGGTAATAAATCGATTAGAAACTCTTTGTCGTTGTTAACAAGATATCTTTGATACAAAGCATAAGCAACCCAGCTGCTGAATTTATGGAAATGCGATTGTGGCCCGCCATCACGTCCGCGAAACCAAAACAGAATGTATTCATTGAGATACCGCTGGTTTTTCAACCAGCGTCCCTCATTGATATGATGGCCGAGCGCACAACTTATTGTATTATAAGCACCGGCGTGACCGACCGGCATAATAAACTCGGTCAGAACAAAACCATCGGGTGTTTGCTTGATATGTTTGCGGTATGTCCACCATCGATAGTAATATATTTGCTCGAAATCTTTATCGGGACATTCGAAAAAGGGGATATTCTCTTTCATCCATGACCACGACTCGGCATTGGGGATATAATTAATGACGCCCTCGTCTTCCATCTGGTTAAAATAATCTACATGGTGTTTAAAATCATTGGGATTTAATAAGGGTTTGTTTTGCTCTTTTGCCGCACTTGTACAACCACACAACACCAGGTTCAGACTGATATATACAAACAGAATATTATTTTTTAAATGTTCCATAATATAAAATAGGAAACCGTTTGACCTTTGCATCAAATTCCCTTGTTAATGTGCAGTTTTGAAATCTTTTATGTAATACACAGCTTCCTTTACCGGCTCATCGGCGCCCGGCTCGTCCCAGCCCGGCTTGAAATCGTCCCCGCTTTTGTATTCCTGCACATCGTCCGTCAGCCTGTATTGCCCGGTCCGGAAAATAATTCTCTCCGGCGCGCCTTCTTCGTATGAAAATTTCGCTCCTTCGACAATTGATTTCCCATCCAAATTTATGGAAAACCGCCGCTTCTGAGCATCTAACTTAAACTCGAAAGCATACCATCTTCCTGCTTCCAGTAATCTCGCCGAAGAGTAATCGTTTGTCCCGTTTTTCACTAAAAGCTTCCTGTCCTTATCTATACGAGTTTGAACCAGCCTTTCTCCCTTCGCCCCGATTACCTCGATATCAAGCAGCTCGTTGGAAGTCTTAACATAAAGTTTGAATGAAAGTGCCTGTTGTTCGGCCTTATGAAATACCCGTACTGCTTTGGCGTAGTCATAAGGATCTGTATCTTTGAGCATCATGCTTTTTTCGCTCTCACTCGGGAAATCCACAACCTCCACAGGGCACCACTTCGGTGTATAAATATTCCAATTTTTAATGACACCACCTGTTTCCATGTTACTGAAATTATCATGTATGGGGTCATCCACTTCCCATTCGACCGGAACCGGAATCCTTGAAATCCAGATATCTTCTTTACTGACCGAATAGACCACCCACAAATCATCACCGGGCGGATTGCCGTTGCCTTCGATAATTCCCCTGACATATTGAGGACCCGGCCGTTTTTCCCGTCCCCAAAACCGCTTGGGAGGCACTTCGCTATGAACATTAACGAGATGGTCGAATAAAACTCCATCGTCACTTGTGGCGATACACAACGGGTGCCGTGCGGCACTATTTGTCGGATTATAAACCAGAGCATATTGACCGTTGTCCAATTTCTGTGCCCAGATTTTCGCACCGCTATATGTGAGCGTATTACATCGCACGAGTGGTGTCCACGTCTGCCCCTGGTCTTTTGTCACCGTTACCAAGCGGTCCTTAAAAAATCCTACCACTATGTCATCCGGCCGGGTGTAAAAACAAAATGCCTTGCCCGGTTCTTTCCTGTTGCGGTCCGTCCTTAAGGGAACTCGGTAGAATTCTTCACTGTCTTTTGCCAGATAATCCTCCTCCCACCATTGCATTCGCCGGATCTTATCGGAAAGAAAAGCGTCACAGGCTTCGACGAATTCCTTATCCGGCGAATTTTTATATATCGGGTATTTAACCTCACCTTCCCAGTTATCGTTTACACGAATAAAATAAACCGGTCCGAAAGAATTATCCTCGTAAATCTCTCGCACGACGCGCCCGATACCGTGTCCGTCGTTTGGGCCGTAATAAGCCATCGTTAAAAACCGTCCGTTCGGCGCAACATAGAATCCCATTCTCTGGTGCATGAATTTCAAAACGATAGAAGCATCTTCGTTGGCGGTGAAATAAATGGGAAAAAGGACCTGCGGTTTCGTCCAGTTCTTCCCGTCCTCCGAACATGACAACATCGTCACGCCGGGGGGGATATGCTCACCGGTCGGATTGGTCAAATACTGGCAGTAAAACCGGCCGTTAACATAAGCCAGCATGGGAGCGTGATTGTATGTCCATCCCAGGCCATCCGACCATTCCGGATGCGTACGGTTCGCCCGCATTATCTGGTAATTCTGAACGCCGATAGCCACCTGCATCTGTCCGTCGTGGTAGCCGTCGCTGTAACTGCTGTTTGATGTGTTCACTTTGCCGATGTACCTAACCGGCTCATTTTCCCGCCCGTCGGCGATTTGGAGTGCAATCACAGATAGAAAAACGAAGAGAATCAAGCATAAATGTCGATGTTTGCTCCTTACCACAATTCACTCCTCAAACTAATTAATTCCACATGTTAATCAAGATAACACAGAGAGTTATGAACATATTGTTTGAGCGGTCTTTGTGTGCGTCCGGAAATTAACGATTATTTTCCAGTCTTGGTCAAATACACATATTATAGGGGATTTTAACAACCAAAAACTATATGGTCTATATTAAAAAATTTCAGCAAACCGGCCAAACATCGACGGCGTATAAAATAAAAAGGTATATTTGAAAGGAGCCGATCATGAATAAGACAATTATAACTATTGCGATTGTGGCAGTTTTAACCGCACTAATGGCTTTATATGCAGATGAAAAACCCGCCAAGGCGCCGGACTTTACGCTGAAAAATTATGACGGCAAAGAAGTTAAACTGGCCGATTACAAAGGCAAGATAGTCGTTCTGGAATGGTTCAACTACGAATGCCCCTTTGTGAGGTATAACTACGAAAAAGCATCGACCATGAAAGATCTTGCCGCTAAGTATAAAGACGAGAACGTCGTCTGGTTGGCGATAAACAGCACAGGCCATCAGGAAACGGCTAAAAACAAATCATACGCCGAGGAACACAAGATTTTATATCCGATACTCGATGATCATTCAGGTAGTGTCGGCAGGGCTTATCACGCTACGAATACACCGCATATATTTATCATCAACACCGATGGCAATATCGTCTATAGCGGTGCAACCGACAATGCGCCGATGGGAAGAGTTCCTCAGGATGGCAAGGTGCTGCATTATGTAGATAAAGCACTTGAAGAGCTGACCGCTGGCAAGACTGTGAGCATCGCAAAAACTAAACCATACGGATGTACGGTTAAGTATAATAAGTAAGTCTTATGTTTTTAATTAATCCCGACAAAGTAATCGAGCAGTTCCAGTCTGGCGA
>CAYVXS010000059.1:0-3275 GCA_964454885.1 uncultured Pirellulales bacterium | reverse complement strand
ATCAGTTTACTCGGCGTATTCTTAAGGCCATATATGGCCTGCCGGGTGATATCACTTTCGATTTATCTTTATCGATATATTCGTAGCGGTCCAGTTGCTCTACTTCGATTATTTGATCGACAGGGGTGATTGTCATATTCCATGTGTCGATAATATCAGCCTTAAAACGCATTCCGTCTTTGAGAGCTTCATCCGGTAGTTTGAAGTCCCATTCAGTCACGTGTTCCTTACCGAAATATACTAAATAATATTCGCCATACTTACCGGCCATATTCGGGACGTAATACTGATCTATCGGATTTAATCCTTCCTGAGGCCCGTCCTCGACAATTTTTCTTAAAAAGGCGATTCTTGGAGGACTTTCCCCGGCAAGCTCACCGCCGGTTGAAATCCAGCCGTCACCATACGGTTGTCCGCTTGAGGTCTCTCCATGTGTGGCGTAAGCTCCGCCGATATAAGCGACCCAGAAACGATAAACCATTTCCTCGCCGGATAACTGCCCCCAGCGGGACTTGATATTACCTTCATAATTAATCTCGTCATGCACAATCGGCTTGCGATAAATGTCCCTTAACATCGGGGATATACCGAACGAGCGTACGGCCATGTAGTATTGCAGGCTGACGTGTGTTACCCATGGTTTATTATAGTCATAGATTCGCCCGGCGTTATGAATGGAGCGTAAATGCTGGTAAGGGTCTTTCACCTGGACTATCTGGAACAGGCGATCCCAATCCTCGTCGGAGAAATGATCCATAAAACTATTCTCGTTGGCAAGAGACCACCAGATATTACGAAATGCTGCAAAACGGGCGACAACATAACGTACAAAACGGTCGTTGGTTTCAGGACCCATTCTATCAAATCCCCATTTGCCGTTGTCATACGGTCGGAATAGAATCAGATCCGCCTCGATACCCAAATCCCGAAGCTGCAGTACACATTGTTCCAGCTTTTGAAAATACACCGGATTGAATCTTGAAAAATCCCACTTTTCTTTCGATGTTCCTTCGAAAGGGTAGCAATCCAGGGCGTTAGGTCCTTCGACGTATTCCTGTCGCCAGGGCGGGACCGCAAGAAAACGGGCTTTATTGAAAGGAGAATTTTTCAGACTTTGAATAGTTTGTTGTCTTTTTTTATGTGACTGGTACGGCCATTCATAAATTGTTGTCCCGAAAAGGAAAAATGGTGTCCCGTCCTCGTATTCAAAATGATATTGATTCCTCACCCGCACAGGGCCGTGGTTACCCGGCGAGGGAGCTGTGCACACAAATTGACCTTCTTTACCATTCAGAGTTTTGTCATTACTTTTTGTTCGATAAGTCCATGTCCCTTCGGTATCCGGCATGAAACGGATTTTATATATGCCGTTGCCGTCATAGAAACCATCCGGTTCAAAAGTTTTTCTCCATTTTTAAAAACAGCACTGAATTCAATGTCGTTAAAAGGATTACCAGTAACCGGCCCGGGCAATGATATTTCATAAAAACCCCATTTCTTGATTTTGCTGTCCTGTGCCGGTGATAAATCGACCAGTAACAATATAACAGACACGATTAAAGTTAATTTCTTCATAGAAAATGCTTCATTTAGTTAGAAATATCGGTACATCTACTTATAAGTTAAATCGCCCAAATGTTCAAATGGAACTTCAGAATTAATCGATAGATGTAAAAGCTATAGACGAGAGACTGATTAAATCTCAAACTTTTTAACGCTGTGTTCCTCAAAACGTTTAGTATCG
The DNA here is from genome assembly GCA_964454885.1 of uncultured Pirellulales bacterium. Classification (GTDB taxonomy): domain Bacteria; phylum Planctomycetota; class Phycisphaerae; order Sedimentisphaerales; family Anaerobacaceae; genus JAFGPS01. Next base: position 1,531 of record CAYVXS010000059.1, on the reverse strand, counting down.
GAAGCTGTGTTTCGAATTATGATTGTGATGGCTGGTCCGGCAGGGGAAGGGGAGTCGTACGCGGGGAGCCGTCGCTGTTTGTGCCGTAGTCAAAGCCCAGTTTGGCAGGTAATACTTCGTCGAGCAATCGTTTCCGTTCGGCTTCGAGTGCATTCATATCTTTTGCTGCGAGGGCCCTTCTAATACCGTTCTGTTGCGGGTCATCCAAAAGCCTGGTAATGCATTTTTCCTCTATCTCCGCCAAGACTGAGGTCAGCTGCTGCCGTTGGGAGTTGTCTAAATTCCTACCTTTGATAAACCTTTCGATCGCATACGAATACAACTGTGCAAAACGTCGGGCGGCCGCGGGATTGCTCGGGCTTGTTGTTGTTCCGATAGGAGATTGGGAAGGCATGGTGATTTTACTGTCGAGCAGTTTCAAAATGGCGATATCCAGCCTTTCATATTTCACCGACCAGTCGGCATATTTTTGAATTCGCAAATCGGCTATCTGCATCAGCAGTTCTTCGGCCTGTGGGGTGTTCAGACCGGCGGCAAATTGGGCGATCAGGTTTAATATCTCGGGACTGCTGCTATCAACGATTTGTTTTAGCTGTTCGACAATATTCCGTGCCAGAATTTGATTGGCTGTATCCCCGGAATTTAACTGTTTTAAAATATTAACATTAGTAACGGCGTGGACCGCCCAATAGCGAACGGCCATATTTTCATCATGCAGTTTTTGCATGGCCAAATCTAATAAGTTCAGATCCTGGAGACTGTCTATCAGAATCAGAAAATTCATAATAACTCTTGTCTGCCGCTCCGGCGGTCTAAGTATCTGGGCCTGTTTGAAACCCTCCGAAATGTACTTGTGGGCAGACTCGGAAAACTGATTAGAGTATTGATTCTGATTGGGCTGTTTGCTTTTCTGATTGTTAAGAATTATCACACGGAGTTTTGCTATTGATGTAAAATCTTTGGTCGTAAGAAAATTTCCTATTGCCTGAGCTAAAAAAGCGTCTATTACTTCTTTGTCACGCTCATTCAGCACTGTCTTATCGCGAACCAGCTCTATTTCGATTGTATCGGCGGCTATCAGAATTGAATTAATCGGAGCGGCAAGAAATGCTGTTAGAACAATAAAAAACGCCCATTTTAGCTTCATTTCGTTAAAATCCCAAGAAACTACAGGTCCCGTATTACATAAATCCATATTCGATTTTTTTAACAATATTACGTAGCTTAACTTGTTAACCGGTTTTTGTCAAGTGAATTCGACACCCGAACAACAGGCTGGAAACCGATTCATATCGATGTTAATGGCTAAATTCTAACCTTCGCGAGATAATTGGCAAAAACCGGCCTATAGTCGGCATTTTTACGATATTTTCTATTTATATCTAATTACTTTTAATTTCGATTATACGGATTTCACAATAGAGATCCTTAAACATATTGAGCAACCATTTGATATTCAGAAATGGGGAGACGATGTATTTGCAATAATCGTAGGTACTCCGCCTACTAAGGATATATGAGCGCTACAAAG
>CAYVXS010000058.1:0-11030 GCA_964454885.1 uncultured Pirellulales bacterium | reverse complement strand
TCCTGTTTCCTGTGTTCTGTTTTCTGCCTCACTCATATCTCAACGCCTCCATCGGATCGATTTTTGCCGCTCGACGGGCCGGAATGTGACTTCCCAGCAATGCGGTCAAACCCAGTAGTAAAGGGATGCCTAATAATATCAGAGGATCAACAGCACTGACCTTATATAGCATTCCTGATATACTTTTAGCTAAGGCCAGATAAATAATAAGGCCGATTCCCAGTCCTGAACCTGTAAGAATCATACCTCTTTTTATGGCCAGCCAATGGATATTCTCGGGCCGGGCGCCCAGTGCCAGGCGAATTCCATATTCACGGATTCGCTGGTTCGTGATATAGCTCGTCAGGCCGTATATACCGGTTACTGCCAGGATCAATGCGCCAGCTGCAATAACTATCGTGGACAAGGTGGCAACGTATTGAATGGCAACGGATTCTCCGGCGATGCTTTCCATAGTTTGGAGGTCCCTGATCGGCTGGTCGGGATCAACCTTCCATATCTGTTCGCTTGACGCCTGAGCCAGTGACAACGGGGGTACTTTGGTTTTTACCATAAAGGCCATACTATAGTCGCAATCCTGTGTTTGTGGCTCGTACATCATCGGCGGATACTCGACAAGGTTCAAATCCAAACCGTGAGTCTTGACATTACCTACAACACCCACAACCCGACACTTCCTGCCTCTAAAATTGATAATTTTGTCAAGAGGATCCCGGTTCGGGAAGAATCGTTGAGCAAATACCTCGTTGATAATCATTACAGGCTGGCTGCCGTTATCATTGTCGTTAAAGAAGCGGCCCTGCTTCAATGGTATTTTCATTGCCGAGAAAAAGGCCGGATTGATTTTACGATATTCTGCCTCCTGACGCGGTCCGTTCGGTTGCTGAGTGTCTGCTTCGATATAAAAACCCTGGAACGATTTTTCATGGCTTAGCGGACGCATGTTTGTAACACCTACGTCAGTGACTCCCGGCAAGTTAGAAAGTCGTCGCACGATTTGTTCACTGAAGCTCCTGCGTTGTTCTATGGTTTGATATTGACTTTGTCTCGGCAGGTCCAGCTCAATACACAGCAGTTGTTTACTGTCAAAACCGGAACTGACACTCTGAAAGCGGTAGAAGCTTTTAGCAAGCAGACCCGCCCCCACAAGCAGAATCAGGGCAAGGCCAACCTCGGAGATCACCAGCACACTCAATAACCGATGACGACCCAGCTCAACACCGGCTGCGGCCCGTTGCTTGAGCACATCAGGCAGACTGCCGCGACTGATATGAAAAGCCGGAGCTATGCCGAATAAAACACCGGTGAGAACAGCAACAATACTTATAAAACCAAGAACACGAACATCAATACCGATATAGTCGAATAAACGTATTCCACCGAACAATTCCGTCGGCAGCAGGTGTTTAAGGCCGCTAACGGCCCAGTAGCCTAACAGCAATCCAACACCGGCACCCAGTATCGAAAGTATCAGGCTCTCTGTGAGAACCTGCCGAATAATCCGGAGCCGCCCTGCTCCTAATGCACTTCGTACTGACATCTCGTGACGTCTCGTCTCAGACCGTGCCAAAAGCAGACTCGCCACATTTATACCTGCAAGCAGCAGGGCCAGTGAAACTGCACCGTAAAGCACCCAGAGCATAGAACCGATTTGGCGGGTCAGAATATTCTTTAGCGGCATTACCTCAACACCGGTCTTGGCGTTTGTCCTTGGATACTCCAGGGCCAGACGTTCGACGATTGTCTGCATATCGGCCTGGGCCTGTGCCTGAGTGACATTATCCTTAAGTCTCCCGATGGCAAGATAAGAATGAGAATCTCTTTTCCCTTCAAAGCGGCTGTTAACCATTGGAACCAGAATCTGATGCATTGCACCGATAGCACCCTGGTCTTTCTGGGCCACACCGATTACGGTATAAGGTTCGCCGTCCAAAAGAATCTGCTTACCTATAACCTGCTCATCGGCTCCAAAACGCTCCTTCCAGAGTTCGTAACCCAACATGGTTACATGGTGCCGCCCATCTATCCCTTCTTCCGGCAAAAATCCACGTCCCAATTCGGGCCGCATATTTAAGGTTTGGCAATAATTCGTCGTTACCTCCCATGTCTTGAGTGTCACTGGAGCACCCTGACCGGTCAGGTTTAAAGCTTTCCATGTAAAAACACTCAAATGTTCGAAACTCTGATTTTGCTTCTTCCAATCCAGATAGTCCGGTCCAGACATAGTATCAAGTATTCCGTTGTCGTAGTAGGCCACGAACATAATACGTTCCTGCTGTGCAAAAGGAAGCGGGCGGAGCATCACGGCGTCAACAACGCTAAAAATAGCAGTATTGGCCCCGATACCGACCGCCAGAACTATGATCACCGTGATCGTAAAACCGGGATTTTTATATAACTGCCTGAAAGCATATTTGATGTCATTAAAAAGAATACTCAATTTTTTACCCTTTATTCATAATTCGATATTCATTATTCTTCATTCGTATCTTAACGCTTCCATAGGATCGATTTTAACTGCACGACGAGCAGGAATCCAGGCTGCCAAGACGGCAACCATGCCAAGCAATGCTATGGCCAGGGTAGTGACGCCGGGATCATGGGGGACAACGCCGTAAAGCAGACTGGATATAAACCGTCCCAATCCATAGGTTATTGGTACTGCTATAACCGTACCGGTAGCCCATAGGAACAAGGCCTCCTTGAGTACGATCCAGAGGATATTGTAATTCTTAGCTCCTAAAGCCATGCGTAAGCCGAATTCCTGTGTGCGGCGGATGACACTGAAGTTTAATACGCCGTATAGGCCGATAGCAGTTAATAAAATGGCAAAGACCGCAAATGTAGAAGCCAGCATTGCAATGAGGCGTTCGGTTCCAAGGGAATGACGGCGTTGTTCCTCGATGGTACGCATAGCATAGATCGATAGGCTGGGATCGATCTCATGGAGGACGCGCTGAACCTCCCGATAGATGACTGTCGGGGTCAGCCTGCTGCGTACGTAGCCGGTCATCTCCAATGCGGTCCAGCATTGTTCATACGGTGTATAGAGCTGGGGCTGCGAGGTTTCCTGCATGTTTTCGTTTTTGGTGTCACCAACGATACCTACGATCTCCATATTGATGGGCTGACCGGGGATGGCCCAACCCAGGTGTGCCCCCAGGGCACTCTGTTGATCGGGGAACCGTTTGAGATACCATTGATTGAATGTCTCGTTGACAATAACAACCAATGGTCCCTGTGCTTTGTCCAGAGAACTAAAATCGCGGCCCAGTTTGATGGGGATACCGAGTGTCGTAAAGTAATCGGTAGAGATACCATTGGCATATACCCGGGTATTTTGTGCGGGCTGACCGGGACGGCTCTCCGTGGCTACCGCTGTGGTCCAGGAACTATCCTCGAGGACACGCACCATACCCAGGGCCGACGATTCGATAGTACCGATCCCGTCAAGTTTTTCCTTAAATTGGGCATAGATATGCTTGGTTTTGTTGGTATCATAGCCGTTCAGCGTGGGATTAACGGAAAAAGCCACCGTATTGTGAGTTTGAAAGCCGGGATTTTGAGTGGATAGATTTCTGAGGGACCGAACAAATAAGCTGCCAGCGATGAGCAGTAACAACGATAGAGCTACCTGGGCTATCACCAGGAATCGACGTAAACGTCCCTGGGTAATCATACGTGTGTTCTGCTCCTTCAAAACAGAGGCGAGATTGAACCGGGTGGAAGTATAGGCGGGAACCAGTCCGAAGATAAGTACCGCGATCAAGGTTGCCAACAGGCTAAAACCGAAAACAGTTCCATTTATCCCCGTCGTGATTATCGGAGTTTCGGACATGGGAATGAACCGAACAAGCAGGTGTGTAGTCCATGAGGCAGCCAGCAGACCGGCCAGAGAACCGAGGGCTGCTAACAGACAGCATTCTATAAAAAGTTGTTTTACGAGGCGCCCACGCGAAGCACCTATAGCGTTGCGAACCGCCAACTCTCCCTGACGAAGTACAGCCCGGCCGATCATAAGATTTGCAATGTTTACACAGGCCACCAGCAACACTAACGCGACCATAGACAGCAACATCCACAGCGGCCTGTCCATAATCTTGCGCATCCATGAAGTCCCCCACTGTCCGGGCGATGCGATGATGGATGACGTCAGGTAGCGTTCCTTATCCTTGTCGGTATAGTCGCTCATGGCCTGTTCAATAGTATGAGCCACAAAGGATTGATGCAGAGGCTGCAAAGCAGCCTGAACCTGGGCAAGAGATATACCGGGCTTGCGTCGCCCCATGATTTGTACCCATCTGTCCAGGGGATCGTCGAGGTCGATCCACTTGATATGCGGGATCATCTGCCTGGTCATCATCAGGGGAACGCGTACCTGTGGACAGATGTCCGGTTCAACACCGGTAAATCCCTCTTCGCTGACTCCGATAATGGTTAAAGGACATCCATTGACCAAAATCGTTTTACCGATTACCTCAGGATCGCGGCTGAATTGATTTTCCCAATAGGAAGCGCTCAATACAACCACCGGATGCTCTCCGGGACGCTTGTTATCATCAGGTGCAATCAAGCGCCCGAGTGCACTGTGGACACCCAATGTGTCGAAGTAATCACCGGATACCATCTCCGCCTTGATACGGTGTGTTTGTCCCTGAAAACCAACATTAGCATCAAATTGGCAGCGAGACAACACACCGCTAAAGACTTCATTGTGCTCCTTAAGGAACTCATACATTGGATAAGAGTGGCTGCTATAAGAACGCATGCTCCCACCGGGATAGAATCCTTCCGGAGTCAACAAGACCAGTTCCCGGGGATTGTTGACTGGTAACGGACGCAGTAACACGGCATATACCAGGTTAAAGATAGCCGTATTTGAACCAATACCCAGGGCCAGCACAAATATCACAACGATTGAAAAAGCGGGTCGCCGCCGCAGTTGTCTAAAAGCAAATTTGATATCATTAATTATTGTATTCATTTTTTCCTTCGTTCATAATTTATTATGCCTCATTCGTTCCGCAGTGCTTTCATAGGATTTGTTCTCGCGGCTCGGTACGCAGGGATATATATTGATAGAACGGCCACTATTGTGAGCAACAGGACGGAGCCAAGAAAGACCAAAGGATCATAGGTCTTAACTTCATATAAAAGATTCGCAAGTAAACGTGACAGAGCAAGCGCAATTACCAATCCGACAACGATACCAATGATAGACAGTTTAATACCACTTTTTAAGATCAGTCGTATGATATCACGATGCTGAGCACCAAGAGCGAACCGAATACAAAGTTCACGTGCCTGCTGACCGACCGAATATGATATAACACCGTATATGCCGATACATGCGAGGCCAACTGCGACTACGGCAAAGAAACTCAACAGAGTCAGTGTGGCACGTTTGACAGCCAGTGACTCGTGAATGTCATTATCGAGCGTTCGGACATTTGCCATAGGCTGATCGGAATCGATTTCAAATATGGTCTTTCTGACCGCCTCGGCAAGTGTTAACGGCGGCAACGCCGTACGTATTACAATACTCGTATGATCAGGCAGGTAAACTTGTGGTATATAAACCTGCGCACGCGGAGCATAATCCAGGAAATACTGATGAATCGGTGTGGTGATACCTATCACTTCGTAAGACTCGCCGAGAAAACGTATCTGTTTTCCGATCGGATCATCATCGGGGTATAGGTCGCGAATAACTGTACTATCTATTACCATAACACGTGGTGCCCCCTCCTGGTTGTCCGCCTCTGTGATAGCCCGTCCGCGCAGAATCTGGATTCCGGCGGCCGAAAAATAATCACCGCTCACCCAGTCACATGCGGCGACATAATCCGTACGAGGAGGTTTATCAACACGACTCACCTGCTCAGACCGGCCTTGCAGGCTAAACGGCAAAGAGGAAGAAGCGCCGACCGACTCGACGCCGGGCAAAACGGCAAGACGTTCATTCAACTCCCGGATAAAGTGGAACCGGTCTTTGTTTTCCGGGTATTTGGTGTCCGGGAAAGAAAGATCGAATGCGAGAGTATGTTTTGGATTAAAACCGGGATCGGTTTTTATGATTCGAACAAAACTATTGAGGAACAAACCGGCTCCGACAAGCAATACAAGTGTGAATGCAAATTCCGACACTACAATCAACGACTGTGACCGTCTCTTTGAGCCTGATGTTGCCCCCCGCTCCGTTTCCTTGAGGTCGTTGTTCAAATCCGGTTTACTTGCACGCAGTGCAGGCAGGATTCCAAATAAAACGCCGCAGCCGCATGCAACACAAATCGAGAATAACAGAACATTGACATCTAATTGGGGATACAGCATTTGAGGGACCATATCCTTAATCATACCTGTAAGCAGTTTGACACCGCATATTGCAAAAAGCAAACCAATCAAACAACCAATGAATGCCAGAAGAAGACACTCGACAAGCATTTGGTAGATGATATGCCATGGTCGGGCACCGATCGCAGCACGAATCGCCATTTCTCTCGTCCTGGTGTTGCCACGAGCGAGCAGCAGATTCGAGACGTTCGCACAGGCGATTAATAATACAATAGCCACGGTACCCAGTAAAACAACGAGGGTAGGACGAGCTTCTCCGGTATATACCTCCTGCAGAGAAACGACGTTAACAGTACATTCTCTTTTGAATTCGGGATATTCCGCGTTAAGCCTTTGTTTGATTCCACAAAGCTCGACTTCGGCCTCGGACACAGTGACACCCGGCGACATGCGTCCTATGACATGTCTCCAATGGCCTGCACGTCCCCAAAACGTACCCGGGCCGTCAATAACATCGGGTATCAGATATAGCTCATTGTCCTGCAGCAGAGCACCGGGACCGAGCACGCCGACAATCGTAAAGGGGACCTGGTCGAGCAGGACACTCTTTCCGACAATATCCGGATCAGAGCCATATCGATTCTGCCAGAACTGATGCGTTAACAGCATGATATTATTGTTACCGCCAACAGCATCTTCACCGGCGGCAAAATCCCGCCCGATTATCGGTTTGATTCCCAGAACCGAAAGAAACTCGGATGAAACCATCAAACCTGAGACTCGCTGTGGCGGCCCATCTCCGGTAAGATTCCGTTGTGTATTCTCATATACTGCCATATAGGTAAATTTGGAATTGTTTTCATACCAGTCTTTAAATGCGCCTCCCGCGACGGTATTACGATCGTAGTTCGGAAAAGCTTCGAATATCTGTACGAGCTGTTCCGAATTTGGATAAGGCAGTGACTTTATCAAAACCGAATTAATCATGCTGAAGATCGCCGTATTGGCCCCGATACCGAGCGCCAGTGTCAACACTGCCACAATAGTGAAGCCGGGATTTTTACCCAATTGCCTGATAGCAAATTTGATATCGTTAATCAGGGTACTCATTTCATTAATCCTCTTAAGCTGTCATCATGTTCTTTCCTATGTTTTTTGAATATCAACAAATTCACTCTTTTTGAGATGGGTGAATATCTGCGTTTCTTTTTCCGTGGGTTTGGAACCACCGGCCCAGGATTTGAAATACCAATCCAGATAATGTTTATGTCCCTGTTGCTCCCAGTTCCGGCCGAAGTCAAGAGTTAGATGTTGCTCTTTGTCGTCATACTTGCGTGTTATTTCTTCAATCTGCTCTTTGGTTAGTCGTTGGTACTTTTCCTTGTGAATGATTCCGGCTCCGTCTAATCTTCCCATTTTATGATCGGGTTCCTGTGTAGGATAGCCGATTACTACGGCAATAAGGGGATAACAGTACTTCTCAGGTAAATCCAGGATGTCCCAAACACGTTGCATGTCTCCGCGATGGATGCCATTCGTTGTAAGGCAATCCAATCCCAGTGACCGGGCCGCAATGACGGCGGTTTGCGCTGCAAATGACGTGCTAATGCAATCTGTCACAAAATATTCCATATTATCCGGATAAAAAGTATGTCCCAGAGATTCGGCGCTGGCCAGCATACGCGTGCGATCCACACAATACAACAGCATGCAGCTTCCCTGGTATGTGCAGACCTGCTGCATCTTTTGGCGGTCCTTTACAACAATGATAGAATACGCCTGAGTATTAGATGCATTAGCTGCTCGGATGCTCGACTGGAGAATCAGTTCAACGGTTTCATCCGGAATCTCTTTATCCGTAAAGTTACCGTGAATAGTTCGAAGATTCTGGATAGTCTTGATTGTTTCATTCGGATATTTGGAGGAATCCGTTTGTTTTTCCTGTGCTGAAGTCTTCGCTAAACAAGTTTGTGCAAGAGCCGCCCCACCCCCTAAAAGCACACCTGTTTTCAAAAATGACCGTCTATTTTCTTTTTTAATCATGTTTTTTACTCCTTCCCGTACAAAGATTTTTTCTGTACCAATAATCATTCATACCTCAGCGCCTCCATTGGATCAATTTTGGCCGCACGCCGGGCCGGGATTACTCCAGCAAGCACAGAGGTCATGGCCAGCACCACAATTGTCACACCGATGCTAATGGGATCTACTGGATTGACATTGATAATCATAGATCGTAACAGGTGAGCCAGACCCAGTCCTACGAACAAACCACATACCAATCCCACCAGCATTAACAGACTGCCCTGACGAAAGACCAAAAGCATAATCTCTTTACGCGTGGCACCTAAGGCCATGCGGATGCCGATTTCCGGCGTGCGTGACGCTACCATGTAGCCCTTGATAGCGTAGATTCCCAGGGCAGCCAGAAACAAGGCCATGGCACCAAAAAGGGTGGCCAGGCGCGCGCCCAATCCGGTTAGCCAGACGTCTTCGGTTTTCTTGGAACGATCCTCGAGGCTACTTACAGAAGTCACCGGGATCTGCGGGTCAATTTTAAATATTTCCTGAGATAGGGTGCCGAGCAAAGCCCGCTGGCCTGATCGCGTCATGTTGCGGGTTCGAACATGGACAAATCTGGGTCGTGATTTTTCATGTGTGACCACATATAAGGTGGGTTGAGCGTTACTGGCATTGCCTGACGCCAAGTCTGAAACAATGCCAACCACCCTGTGGGGGCGTACCGTTTCAACATACTTGTCGGGACCCATCTGAATATAGGTGTTCAAGGCATTGCCATCCAGACGGAGTATGCGTGCCAGTGTTTCATTGATGACAATGACCTTTTCCGTGTCGGCCCGTTCATCCAGTTCGTTGAATGTGCGTCCTCGCAATAAAGGGAGCCCCAGGGTCTTGAAGTAATCTACACCGACATTGAACTGTAGGGTCGCCTGAGTGAGTTTGACCCTGGGTGTTTTTTGTTCGCTGCCCGGTGCATATTCAGACACAGGACCACAATTCCAACTAGTTTGGGTAAAATGACCGCTATGTGAAAAGGCCACCGACTCCACCCCGGGCAAGGCCAGGAAACGATCCTTAATGGTCTGGTATATCTGGTGACTATGCTGGGTGTCATAGCCTTGAGCGGAAAGATCGACTTCCACCAACAGCTTGCCGTCAAAATTGAAATGTGAATTGGCATGTAACGTATTGAAGGCACTACGGGTAAACAAGGCCGCGCCCATGACGAGCACGAATGACAGTGCCGTTTGCACCACCACAGACAACCCCTTGGGAGCCCATTCCTTCTGATGTGACGACCTGAGTGCATTCCATCCCGACTCTTTGAGGTCCGTGACCACATCGCGTCGGGAAAGTCGCAAGACGGGCTTGAGCCCAAAGAGGACAGTGGCTGCCATACAAAAGCCCAGGCTCCCCAGCAGGACACGGACATCCAAAAGTGAACGAGGGATATCGACCGGAAAAAATTGGATTCCAATCCACGCATGTACGACACGTAGCCCAGCGGAGGCCAGGACGTAACCCAACACACCGCCTGCCAAAGACATGAGCAGACACTCTATGAACAACTGCCGTACAATTCGGAGCCGACCGCTCCCCAGAGCCAAGCGAATGGCGATCTCTATCTGGCGCGAGGTCCCCTGCACTACCATCATGTTGGCCAGGTTCAGGCAGGCAATCACCAGGACTACCCCTGAAACAAACATCAGACAGAGGATCAACTGAGAAAAGGCTGATCGCTGCTTTTGCTCGAAATAATCCATCAGACTCATGCGCCCCGGTTTCAACAGCTTGAGCTGCCCGGCCCCGCCCCACCATTGCGGATAATTCGCTTTGAGTCCGGGTACCACTGCCTGCACCTGCGCCTGGGCCGCAGCCAGAGACAATTTGGGCTTGAGCCGGCCCAACGGGATCACATTAGGATATGGTTCCGGACCTCGGTTAGCTCTCCACCTGGACGGCATGAATAGAGCATACTTACCTAACGGTAGCCAGAAATCAGTACCATACATGGTCGCCCCGGTAAATCCCTGGGGGGCCACCCCCACTACCCTAAAGGCAATGTCATTGAGCAGGATTTGCGATCCCACTACGTCAGATTCCTCAAAGTAACGTTTCCATGCCTGATAACTCAGGACCACCACAGGCTCGGCCGCGTATTGTTCCTCTTCCGGCAGAAACCAGCGACCTTGGGCCGGGACACTGCCTAATACGGAGAAATAATTGGACGATACACAATAGGCAGGAGTTGTTCGGGCCAGCCCCGCCCGGTCGGTTCGCGTGAAGGTCACATCCACCGTCATTACGCTGACCGCCGCCAAGTCCGTAAACACGGGATTATTTTCACGCAACGACTGATAAGGGGCATAATTGAAGAAAAAGTCGACATTCTCCGCCTCACACACTGCTAACTCCTCGATCTGATCCACCTGTATAGGTCGCAAAAACAGTATATTAAGCAGGGTGAACGTGAAAGTATTTGTACCAATCCCAATCATCAAGGTAACCAAGGCTATAACAGTAAAGCCTACATGTTTCCGCATCATGCGGAAAGCATATTTGATGTCGTTAATAGTATTATTCATTATGAAACTTCGAAGCCGCTTTGTTTTAGCTCGGCGGTATCCTGTTCTTTTAGTGTTTTCTGTTCGTCTTCAACTACCCTGCCGTCGAACAGATGAATCGTTCGCTTTGCATGAGCGGCGTAGCGGGGA
>CAYVXS010000057.1:0-11198 GCA_964454885.1 uncultured Pirellulales bacterium | reverse complement strand
AATATAGCTACATTCTATGCCCAAAATTTTTACAACTGTTCTACAACCAAAAACCAAATATCTCCTCATTTTTGGGGAGTACCGATTTCTTAAGTACATATATATCAATTACTTAGCGATGTCAGGATGGATGTAAACATATCAAATGTCCTTCACTGGATTCCCACGTCCTCTGTCGAAAACACAAACAGAGACCTCGGTCGAGATGATAAAAAGAGTGTGAACCTGGCTCGCCATAGGTAAATATGACATCGATATTTTTGGGGCGATTTTGGAGCAAGAAGCAGAATCGGCGTATATCTTCGAAGCATTCTGGGAATATTTCGACCAGGCGAAAAACAAAAAGAAGATCACCGAATTCGTCAAAGAACAGTTAAACTGCCAGAGCCCCAAAACTAAAAAAGCAGCAAAAGAATTCCTGAAACGAATCGATAAACATTCATGATTTAATCGTTTCTCTTTGTCATACCCGCGAAAATTTCCTTGAATCTGTATTACTCTTCCATCTTGTTTGGGTTTGTGTCGGCAAGCCATTCGGATAGATTGGAAATGCCGTCTTCATCGAGGTCACCTTCCGCATCCGCGGCATCATTCGGGTCAAGACCATAGAGCAGCTCCCACCAGTCCGGCATGCCATCCGCATCGCTGTCTGCAGATTGGCTTACAAACTCGTATGCACCTATATCACAGGTAACAACGCCATCGGCGTCGCCGTCCAGCGTTCTCGGGTTGCCATCTATATCTTCGCTTATGGGTACATCATTAGTGCCGACGTCAACACATAGACCTCCTTCGAGAAAATGATAGTCCTTAATGATGTAGGAATTGCCGTTTTCTGTGACTTCGTCGACCTTTCCCCATACTCGGATATCTGTGGAGGAGTTCGAAATGATAAAAAACGGCGTATCCCCCGTCCATAAGAAACATCCCTTAAGAGTATTCGGTTCGTAAACTGCGTTCGCATCGGAAACAAGTGACCGACAGAAAGTCGGTTCGTAAGATATCTGGCTAATTACGCCGCTGCCGCGCTGTCCGACAAAGTCCGGGTTGACGGAAATATTCCCATCCTCTCCATTTCGGTCTCCGTCCTCAATATTACAGTTTCTGATTGTCTGACTATCTATTGTTGCGCCGAGTGAGAACGACATATTCAGATCGTCGCTGTTGCCCCAGAGAAGGTCGTTAATCATAGTCACCGAGTCCGTCCATGCCGCTTCGATCTTATAGGCACCATCATTTTCAACAAAGGTGTTATTTGTAGATTCGAGGGGCAATCCTCCCCAAAACATTTCATTTATACGTACAAAGCCGTTTCCCACGAAAAGATTATTCCTGAGTTCCAGAGGATCAAGGAGGAGGTTACAGCACTCTCCCCAGCCTGATTTGTTGGCTGTGAAGACACAGTGTGAAATGCTGAGAGAATGTTGCCAGTAAGAGCCCGTATAAACAGCCGCTCCGCGAAATCCACTGTAGTTTTGAACGAAGACACAATTTCTAACAATCGTCTTACCGCTGAATTGTGAGTTTACATTCAATCCTCCACCATTGCCGGTTTTCACATCAGTATTATTACGCCCAATAACGCATCCGATAAAAACTGCATTTAGTTCAATATCCAGGCCTATAGCATGATTCTCGGCAAAGATGCAATCGTTCGCTTCCAGGAAACCGCCGCAGCGAAAACTTGATACCACCCCGTTTGTTTCATTGCCGATGATACGGTCTCCATTGAGAGATACCTGCGGTGCTTTCTCCAGATATAGGCCCTGGCCTCTATTATAGTAAAGGTATTGGATCGGTGGAATGGTATTCATAATGAGGTTATTGCTGAGCACTGCGGTACACCCCGATAGATGGACCGCTGAGCCGGCATTCTCCACGATGACATTATCACGTATTTCCGCGTTGCCATCAATGACCGAGATCGCTGAACCGCCTTCTGTCGCTGAATTTCCGATGATTTTGCAGCCTATCACTTGTGCCGTGACTGCGCCGATGAATACGCCACCGCCATAATCTCTTTCACCTCCGGTTATGGTTACGCCATCTATCGTAGAACCTTCGGCTAAAACCACAACGGAGCCGTTATCGTCTCCCTGAATCACTGTTCCGAAGGGCGTGCGTTCGTTCCAGGAGGAAGGATCATATCCGCCGTAGACAGATTCCCATTTGTCAAGGACGATATTTTCTATATATGTACCGTTCGCCACATTGACTCGATGAGGCTCAGTTTCGGTTCCGTTTATATGATCAAGCGCGTAGTTGATCGTCCTCCAGGGTTTGGAAATAGCACCGCCGGACGGGACATCGTTGCCGCTTGCAGAGTCAACATAGAAAACATCAGCTAAAGAATGGTCGGTAAATATTAATAAAACAACCATTACAATTAAGGCGAAAAAAAGTTTTTTTTTATTGTAACATCTCTGTCTATAAGTAGATATGTTCATGTGTCCTCCTTCTGTTTACAATTGAATTTGACGATAGACAATTGATGCCGATTTGACCTGTCTCATTATTAAAACACAATCCGCATCGAACCTTCCTATTTTAACGCAAGAGAAGTTGATGTCAAGAAAATTTGGAAAAATCCCATGATTCTGGTGGATATGATTCATTCCGGGGATTTACATCAATCGCGACGGTTTTTTATAATGCCGGCAAGGTGGAACTTGGCAAGCGGGTGTGTATGGATAATAATCGGTTCATCAATTGAGGTATTTGAGACAGAACCTCTATATAGCATTTCAAACTGGTATTTTAGTCAATAAATGGAGATTATAAGATGTCAACAGTGGATTCGACAAGCTCACCACGGGCGGATTCGACAAGCTCACCGCAGGCAGATATCGGCCTGATAGGCCTGGCGGTATTGGGTGAAAATCTGATACTTAAACATGGAAAGCAAGGGCTTTACGGTGGCCTGTTTTAATCGTACCGTCTCGAAAGTGGATAATTTTATCAACGGCCGGGCACAGGGCAAAAACATTATCGGCTGTCACTCAATCGAAGGGCTGATTATGAACCTCAAGAAGCCATAACCGGTGTAAATCAGATCATCGTGCATAGGGTTGGAGCACAGTAATTTCCCTTTCCAGGAGCGTTTTGAGGGTCTTGCGATCTTCCTGTCCGCGGCGTAGTAACTCAACCTGACGTGTCGGCGGTTCACGCATAGGTACGAGTTGTGCCGACTCAAGAAGATTGGCGGCAACTTCTGCTATATCAAGACCCGACTTCCAGTTGTTGTTCGGATCGGCCAGCCACTTGTGGGCATCCCTGATCACTCGGGTGACGCGGCCTTCGCGGTCGGGCTGTTCGAGCACGACGTCCGGACCGTGGTTGCGGAAGATGCCCATAACGGCCATTGGGATGGAGGGATCGCGGATCGTACCGTCTGGATAAAAGATGCCGTGGACATCGCCCCAGCCTCGCTCACCGTTCCAGACGATCATGAGTTCCCATAGGTAGTAGCCGATGCCTGCAGCCGTATGTTCCCGGATGGTCATGTCGTACGGATTGGCGCGACATACGCAGCCCATCTCGTCATTGATGACCTGTTTGTGTGCCTTGGCGCCTGCCAGCCTGGCCTTCTCGATGTCACTCCGTACCGCCTCCCGCGTCTGCTGGTAGTCGTGGAACACCAGCACGTCGACGTCATCGACGCACTGTTCCATAGTGTATTCGTACGCAAAGCCGATGGTCACGGGCGTCTTGCCGTCGAGCCGGCGGAAGACGCTCGCCATATGTTTGGCGAAGGCCAGACGCGGGGCCGTACGCTCGGGTCGGTTTGGTGGATAATCCGGTTCATTGTACACGTCCCAGAATGCCAAACCCGGTTCTTTCCCCAAAGTATCCACAAGGAATCCGGCCCATTCCTCTGCACCGGGATACCCTTCAGACCGCATCTGCCTGTCGTATCCAACCACCGGCATAACTCCGATGCCGCGCTGGTCCGCGGCACGCACCAGGTGCAGCAGGTTCCGACGATACTGCTCGGGGTCGTTCTGAAAGGCTTGGTACGTGATGAAGCATCGAATCTGGTTGATCCCCAGTCGCTGGGCATAAGTCAAGTCCCGTTCAGTGATGGCCGGTGAATAGTTGTTCCACATGCCCGAATGGCCGCCGTATTCAGCGTAGCAATAGTTGGCGCCGCGGATGGTGGACGTATCGACCGGTGTGCGCGAGCCTTCGCGACGCGGGAGGGGATACACCTCTACCGGAGCCGGGATCTCGGGTAGAACGGCAGGCCGGACGCCGGTGGTAGCAGAGGCGTCAACGCGTTCATAGGGTCGCAACAAATCGATATACCGGGAGATTTGCTCGCGCAAGGCTTGCGGGTTGGGTGTCCCCTGGCGCAACAGCCCGATTGTGCGCGTGGGAGGCTCGCGCATAGCGATCAATTGCGCGGCCTCCAACAGGTTGGCGAGTTTCTCCGCAGCGTCGAGTCCGTCCTTCCATTCGCCGGAGGGATTGTCCAGCCATGCCTGGGCGGCCGCAATGTCGGTATTAACCCACCCTTCCCGGTTGACGTTCTCCGGAAGTGCATTGTCCGACCGGTTGCGGAACAGACCGAACATGGCCGCAGGAATCGACGGATCTCGTACGGTGCCGTCCGGGTAGAATACGCCGTGAACGTTTCCCCAACGCTTGGTGATCATCAATTCCCAGATATACCAGCCCACGTTCGCCTTCATGTGTTCTTCGAGCGTCACATCGTAGGGATTGGCACGTGCGATACAGCCGATCTCGGTGTTCATGACCGGTTTGCCCACCTTTTCGGAAAACACCTTGGCGCGGGCGATGTCATCGGCGATGGCAGCGCGGTTCGAAAGATAATCGTGGAACGAAAGTGCATCTACGGCATCGGCCAGAGTCTCCATGTTGCGTTCATAGGCCATGCCGATGGTCACAGGCGTTTGCTTGTCCAGTTCGTGCAGCAAGCCGGCGATCAGGCGTGCGATCTCCATACGCTTCTGTTCCTGATCGCGAGGCGCACCGGCACCATTATAATCGGGTTCGTTGGAGGCATCCCAAAAGGCCAAAGCGGGTTCACGGCCGAGCGCAGCGACCAGCGCCTCGATAAAGCTGTGGATGCGATCACGGTTAATCGTCCGATCCTCGTTGATAAAGGCCTTGGTATCACCGATGACAATCATCAGACCGATATGATGCCGATAGCATGCGCGGGCAAGATCAACGAGATTACTGCGGAATACCTCCTTGTTAGCTTCCCACGACGCATAGTTCACGAAAACCCGCAATTGATTGAGTTTCAACCGATTGGCATACGTTAGGTCCCGTTCAGTTTCGGATGCATTGTAATGAAGCCAATAATCGGTTGTGTCCGCTGCGCCCGATCCGCGGTAATTGGCACCGCGGATGGTTGAGGTATCGACAGTGGTACGGGAGTTGATCCGGCGGACAATTGGGAAAACCTCGGTTGTAGGGTTGTCGCCCGCCACGACTTGAGCGCCGGCGACCTCGACGGTGATAAGACTGACGGCCAGTGAAACCAGGCTCGCAAGCCTCAAAAGAAATGTAAAGTGTTTCATAACGATACTCCTTAAGAGTTATTATATAAGTCTTCCATACAATATATAAGTTTATATATAGTTACTTTATGTTAATTACGTATATTTAATAAGACCAGAAATAAAAAACAGATTTATATAGATGAACATTGCAGGGATGATTTTTGACGCTAATATCCGCTTAAAACTGCTGTCTCGTATTTTAAATCGCCCTAAGCGAACTAACAAGAAAACTTTCCATTCGACTCCATTCAGAGCTTGCACTGAACTTGTCGAGTTTAGCATGTTATTTCTCGCAAAGACTTCTCAAATGAAAGATGCGATTTTCGCTATGAAAATTTTTTTGTAGGCAATAAAAAAGGTGGAACTTGACAAGCACGTGCATCTGGTCAATAATCTTTTCATCAATTGAGGTATTCGAGATAGAACCTCTGTATATCGTTTCAAACTGGTATTATAGTCAATAAATGGAGATTTTAAGATGTCACAAGCAGATATTGGCCTGATAGGCCTGGCAGTAATGGGTGAAAATCTGATACTTAACATGGAAAGCAAGGGCTTTACGGTGGCCTGTTTCAATCGTACCGTCTCGAAGGTGGATAATTTTATCAACGGCCGGGCAAAGGGCAAAAATATCATCGGGTGTCACTCAATCGAAGAGCTGATTATGAACCTCAAGAGCCCGCACAAAATTATGCTGATGGTCAAAGCAGGCGCTGCGGTCGATGCCTTTATAGATATGCTTTTGCCGCATTTGGATGACGGTGACATTATCATCGACGGCGGAAATTCGCATTTCCCCGACACGATGCGACGCACCGAGTACGTCGAGAGCAAGGGTAAGCTCTATATCGGCACGGGCGTTTCCGGCGGTGAAGAGGGCGCCCTTCGCGGCCCGTCCATTATGCCGGGCGGCTCTCCTCCTGCATGGCAGCACATCAAGCCTATCTTCCAGGCGATTTGCGCCAAGACGGAAGACGGTGAGCCGTGCTGCGACTGGGTCGGGGAGAACGGCGCGGGACATTTCGTTAAAATGGTCCACAACGGCATAGAATACGGTGACATGCAGATGATATGCGAGACCTACCAGATGATGAAAGAAGGCCTCGGCATGACGAACCAGCAAATGCACGATTGTTTCGTCGAATGGAACAAAGGCGAGCTTGATTCGTACCTGATAGAAATTACCCGTGACATTCTGGGTTACAAAGACGAGGACGGCAACGAGGTCATCGACCTTATCCTCGATACCGCGGGCCAGAAAGGGACCGGCAAATGGACGGCGATCGAGGCGCTGAACCTCGGCCAGCCTTTAACGCTCATCGGCGAAGCGGTCTTCGCCCGCTGCCTTTCGGCTTTGAAGGAAGAACGCGTCAAAGCGGCGAAATCTCTCAAAGGCCCGAGGGTGAAATTCAGAGGTGACAGGGAAAAATTCCTAAACGATTTGCAGCAGGCACTCTATGCCTCTAAGATTATCAGCTATGCTCAGGGCTATCAGCTCATGCGAGCCGCTGCAAAAGAGCATAACTGGAACCTCAATTACGGCGGAATCGCCCTGATGTGGCGAGGCGGTTGTATCATTCGCTCAGCTTTTTTGGGTAAGATTAAAGACGCGTATAAAAAGAAACCCAAACTGGATAACCTGCTTCTCGATCCGTTCTTTAAGAGGGCGGTCAGAAAGGCACAGAAATCATGGCGACGCGTAGTTATTGCCGCGGTTAAAATGGGTATTCCTCTGCCGACTATGAGTGCCGCTCTGGCATTTTATGACGGCTACTGTCATGAGCGACTGCCGGCGAATTTACTGCAGGCCCAGCGGGATTATTTCGGCGCCCATACATACGAGAGGGTCGATAAAGCGCGAGGCGAATTCTTCCATACGAACTGGACCGGCCGGGGTGGTTCAACCGCCGCGTCAACTTATACGGTTTAAGAAAAATATCAACAGAGTTTTGTTCCGAATACGAATGGTTTGATCCTTCGGTGGTAAGCTGATTGCCTAACTGTTAGAAACGGCCGGATAAGCTACATCGAGTAGTCGGGAAAAACCGGCCATCTTATTTGTTCTGAATTTCCCCGGCAGCCTTTATCATTTTTCTGGAGATAAGCGGTCCGATCAGCTCGTGCACTACCGTTGCCCCGATGATGATGCTGATGATGATATCTGAAAAGTCCTTAAAAGCCGGGTTCTGCTTAATTAAAAGGGCCAGTCCGATGACTATTCCACCCTGCGGAATCAGGCCTCCCCATGCATATTTTTTTACCTTATGAGGGCTATTTGCCGCCGTCGCACCTAAAAGAGCCCCGCTGATTTTTCCGAAAGCCCTGAAAACAACAAAGAGCAAAGCCAGGGGCAGGTATGTTAAGAAAATTGAAAAATTAAGCTGCATTCCGCTCATCGTGAAAAAGAAAACAAAAATCAGCTCATCGGTATATCGTTCCAGCATGCGGAAAATCTGTTCTTTTTTCGAGCTGAAGTTCACCACGATCGCCCCGGAGGCCATAATGGTCAGAAGCTCATCGACACCTATGAGAGAAGATATGCCGAAGCTCAAAGTCAACATTGCCAATATCGATACGATAAGCACACCTTCGGTTTCCCTTTTCAAACGGGTGGTGAGCATATTGAAAGTAAAGCCGCCTATGGTACCGAAACATATCGCGCCGAAAATCTGGTATGCCGGAGATATAAAAGAGCTGTAAAAATTGAAACTCTTATGCGTTACTAAAACCAGACTAACAGCGATGGCGATGCTGAAGTTTATAATACCGAGGGTGTCGTCAAGAGCCGCTATTCCCATGATAGTCGAAGAAACAGGGCCTTTGGCTTTGTACTCATGCACTACCGCCAGGGTTGCCGAAGGGTCCGTAGGGCTTGCCAGAGAGCCCATCAACAGGCTCAGGGGAATAAACACAGCCGACAAACTCGCCCCGGAAATATGCACAAAAAAAGGTGAGACCAAAGCTATGCCTGTGGCGGTGATCAGAAAAGCGAACTCCGCCTCGAGGAGTGTGATGTAAGTGATCGACTTTCCCAATTTTTTAATCTTGCTGTAATGTAAAGTTCCGCCAACCTCGAAGGTAATGAACGCAAGGGCGATATTGATAACAAGTTCCGTATGCTCTGCAAAGTCAATAGTAACAACATGGGTCAGCCTGGGATTGAGAATTATACCGGCAAGGATAAAGCCTGTAACTTTCGGCAGGCCGATTTTTCTCGCGGCTTCTCCGCTGATAAAACCGAGCAGAACGATTAAACCGAATATCAACATAGCCGACATAAGAGACTCTTATAATCAATATTGATTAATATCAATTAACCTAACCAATATAAAGCCAGAAGTTCTTAAATAAAAGTTTGAATATATAAAAAAAATGATATCCGGTTGATGTAGAAGTGGAATAAAGTGAAGGAACCAATTCGATTCGCAGTGAAATTCAGGGTCCGGATTAAGGTATAAAAAAGGCTGCGAGCAAATATTATGCTCGCAGCCCGAATGAAAAATGTATTGAAATCACAGGGCGGCTTAAATCGCTTTGCGCCTCTTCATCCAACCGACAAGGCCCGCACCGATACCACCAAGCAGAAGCGCCCCCGGGGCGGGTATTGTTTCGATATCTACGTAAGTCTGGAACTGCCAGTCGCCACCGCCGAAGGTCGTAACTACTTCCCAACCGTCGCCATAGCCAAGATCCCACCAGTATTGGCCGTCCGTGTATGAGTCCGGATCGAATTCTATACGTATATACTCAGAGCCGCCTGCGATGAAGTATGTTACAATGGCATACATAGTGCCTGAGTTAATATCGATATTTTCCGAGGAGAAGTCGATATTGTTCCAGCCCACCGTCATGTCGGACGATACGGTGACACTGCCAAGAATTGTATCGTTTGGTGCTCCGGCTGTTGTTTCGCGTATTTCCCATATAGTTGTCCCGGTCGAACGGCAGCCTATCTCTATGTGATCCAGCGGGCCGGTAAGTCCTGCAGTGAAAGTCTGGGCCAGCTTATAATAACTTGTCGGGGCCGTCCCGCCGGTGTAGCTGTCCTGGTATTGATCAAGAGTTGGTACTGCGAGAACGTTCGAACAAAGCATCAATATAGCAGACGTTGAGATAATCAATGTGCGGGTTCTAATCATCAATACTCCTGTTGGCAAAAGCCAAACCTTTGAAATAAGAAGGAATTTTCTACGAAAACAATAGAGGCTCTACCACCATTCCTCCTTTACTCAATATTTTTACCAGATTAAGTTGTAAAAGTCAAGGTGATAATAGGTAATATTGGTAATATGGGTAGTATATTAGGGGTATACGCCTAACATCTATAAAGTATATAAACGAAGTGTGGAAAGGGCGGTAATAACGATGAATTTCTGTGCACACGCCGCCGAGTCATGGACATTTTTTGTCTAAAAACGAGGATTTTAGTTGTATTAAGGCGGTTTTTGGATACTATACATAGGGCATAGGATTTGGGGGTAGGAATTGTATATCAAAAATTAAAATGAAAAAAGCAAAACTACAATTTAATAATTCAAAATTTAGCTTGGCAATTTATTGACGGGTTCAGAAAGAAACGATTCGACAAGCATAGAGCGTTCTATACAAATCGAACTTTTTTGAAAAAACAAAGCCAATTTTGGCTCGCACCAAATTGACGTAAGCTCTTTGAAAATAAGATAATATGGTAGATTAGCTACATTTCGGCCGTGAAAAAACAAAGCCAATCTTTCGACAAGTTCAGGACAGGTTTGTAAAAGCAGAAGACAGAAGACGGAGGTCAAAATGTAAAAAGTGTAAAAAGTCGCTATTATAACCCCACGGATCTGAGTCGGGTGGCAGGGTGAAATTGTGCTATTGCTATGAAGAATTTTTGGAACTGCAATGAGATCGGGAAAAAGAAATTCTTTGCACTTACTGCCAAACCAAAATATGATAACGGGAAGGTAATACAGGAAACCTGCACAAAATAAACGTGGAACCTGAGCTTCTTCTAAGGGGCAAAACTTAATATATGGAAAATAACAAATAAAAGAACAGGGAGAAATAAAAATGAACGAAAACCAAATCGGCCCAAATAATTTACTTGATACCACCGACTGCCTCGAAGCCGTCGGAGTATTCAAGGGATGGAAAAACTTTTTCTTCGTTATCATTATTATCTGCCTTCTGCTTACACAGATAAGTTTCTGGCTTGTTAATCTCGGCTGGATTCCCGTTTCGCCCGGTACTAATATAGCGGCCGCCGGTGAAGAACAAATTTTTATTATGCCGATCACGGCTGAACTCAAACAGAATATGTCGCAGGATGCAAACGAGGCCGTACAGGAAACGGCAGTCGAGCCAAATCAACCCGCAGAGGCCAACGAGCCGGAAGAAACGAATCAGCCTGTCGAGTCGAAACCACCTGTCGAGCCTGAACAAACTACCGAGGCTAATCAACCCGTTACGACCGAGCAGCCTGCTGTTCCAAGCGAACCTGTCGCGGCGGCTCAGCCTGCGGAATCGAAAGAGCCCGAAATGGCGACGGAAGTTAAAGAAGATATGACGAAAAACGCAGAATCTGCTGAGCCTGAAAAGACCGGGGAAAAGATAACCGAAACAGTCACTTCAGAACCGAACCTGTCTTCCGGCGAACAGGAAACAAGCGGCTTTTTGTTCGGTATT
>CAYVXS010000056.1:0-11214 GCA_964454885.1 uncultured Pirellulales bacterium | reverse complement strand
CTGCAGCTTCGGCACCGAACGCGCTGCCAAAACAACCGTTGCTGCTTCGCCGGCCAATGCGATACTTATCGCCCTGCCGATCCCCCTGCTCGCACCTGTTACTACCGCGACTTTATCAGCTAACTTCCCTGCCATTACACCTAACGCCTTCGTCTCCTTCCTCCTGTTTGGTCATTCTGTCCCATATCGGTGGATTGTCCCCCTCTGGTTCGGCCGGTCTGCTCTTCCTGCTGTTCAAGTTTCGCTTTTTCCTCCTGGATATATCGGTTCAGTTCATCATAACGAAGTTTCCTGGCCAGTAATAAACCATCGATAGCGGCGGTAGTTTTCTTCGCCTCTTCCTGTTCCGAGACTTGTCGTATCAAACCTAAATCATGCTGGATTTGTTCATTGACTGCGGTGAATAATGTCACTTTATTGTTATAATCCTGAACATCCGCCTGCAGCCACTGATCAATTTCACTTTGTTCTTCGGGATCTACCTGCTCCTGGTTTTCATTATCTCTAACGGAATCATTTGTTCTTGAAGTTCCTCGACGTCCGGATCGAGCCGTATAGCTGTTATCCATTGTACCTGTTCGGCCGCCACCTCTTGTTGAACGCCCCCCGCCGCGACCGGTCGATGTTGAACGAGTTTGTCTCTGTTCTCTTAACTGCGCCGCAAGCTCTTTTGCAATCTTTGAAGTCCTGTTCTTTCTCTTAGTCAGCAAAGAATCGGAAGCTTCGGAAGTCTTCGTCGCTTTTTCTTCGAGCGCTATTTTACGGATTAACCCTATCTCACCTTCGAGTTGTCGTTGAATTACCTTGATAAGAGTGGCTTTGTTATCAATTTGTACCTGGCGCCACCGGCGCATTTCAAGCTGACTTTGAGAATTAACATCTGCAATTAATTTTTCCAGGCCTTCAAACGTCTTTATTCTGGCTTTAATCTCGTTCGGATCAGCTAACAGGTCGGCCTCATTTGCCCTCTGTGATCGCATTTCCTCGGGATTAGGTTGATCTTCCATTCCTTCATCCGAAGTGTTATAGTATCTTTCAGGTTCCCTTCCTCTATTATTCATCCTGTTTTCATCCATTACCTGGTTGGGCTCTCGTTCCTGTGCAAAAACCGGAACGAGATTAAAACAAATAATCGAAGATACAATGAATATTCGAATTAAAAAACTATTCACGATTTATCCTCCTAAAATATGCAAATTTTTATTATTCATAAAAATCTTGGATCAGATATCGTCAACAGAAAACACCTTTATATTTATATATTATACTAAATATATGCTATTTTATTAATACTAAAATAGTCTCCCAAGCCTTTACTTAGACTTCCTCTCCACAGGCCAATCCCAATCTTTCAATAATTCCATCGAACTCATCCAGGGAGTAAAATTCAATTATTATCTTTCCTCTTTGTCCATTCTTCCGTGTTTCAATGTTTACCCTCGTACCAAGCTGGCTGCTTAGCTTCATTTCAAGGTCCTGTATATGGGGCGGTTTCGATCGGATGTTTTTCCTGTCCTTATTGGAACCTGCAAGATATCTTCTTACTAATCTTTCTACTTCACGGACACTTAGCCGCCCTGCCATTGCTCGATTTGCTAACTTTCGTCGAAGTTCATCGGTAGGAAGGGCTAAAATTGCACGAGCGTGCCCCATGCTGAGTTTTGATTCAGCCAGCATTTGTTTTATTTCCTGAGGTAAGTCCAGCAATCGCATATAGTTAGCTACAACCGAACGATCTTCCCCGAGTCTTTGTGATGCTTCAGTCTGCGTTAGTGAGAATGCATTGAGATAATCTCTATAAGCCTTTGCTCTCTCTATAGGATTGAGATCGACTCTATGAATATTCTCGACAAGTGACCATTCATGCATCTGCTCATCGCTTGCCGTTCTTACCATTGCGGGAATCGATTGTAATGATGCTAATTTTGCGGCTCTTAAGCGACGTTCTCCTGCAATAAGCTGATAACCATCTTTGAATGGCCGAACAATAATTGGTTGAACAACGCCATTGGCCTTTATTGATTCGGATAAATCGTCAAGTTCCTGCTCATTCCATTCTATTCGTGCCTGGTATGGATTAGGGGAAATATCATTGAGATTAATCAACTTGAAAGAATCACTTAACTCCTTATCTAAAGGGAAGTTAGGCTCATTAGGCTGGTCCGATAACATGGCGCGCGATTCCTCCTTATTTATTATAGGACTAATAAGCGAGTCCAATCCCCTGCCAAGATGCTTCGGCTTTTCTTTTCTTACAATTGTCATTTCGTCGCTCCTTCGTTATTGTTGAACTATTATACTCCATTAATATTTAGCATTATACCCAAATTATATTTCGGATTTCTTAATTTATTTTCTATAACTTTACGAGAATAAAATATATTTTTTTACAAAATTGTTTCACGTGAAACAGGTAGATAAGGAAAATTCCCGAATATAATTGTTTTAATATGCTGTCAGGAACGAACATAAAATTAACATTGAATATTCTGGAACTTAAAGATTTTAGCAATTCTCTTTAATTCTACGATATACATTATATAGGCCATTTTCATATTATTCAACTTCATATTATTCTACAATATCTCTCCGCATAGGAAAGACGCTTATCTATAAATTAATGACCTGGCAGGGCACTTATGCTTAAAAAATGCTAATTATCTTATTGATATCACTATTTATTCTCTTTTGACCTGCAATTTTATAAATCTATGAATACTTATGATTGTTCATAGTATGAGGTGAAATATTTGTCAAATTATGATTGTTCCACGTGGAACATTGCAAATTGATATTGCATTAAATTATACAAACTGAAGAAACTTTATCCGTTTTCTTTGTGATGATCATAATCAATTTTCTTTTGCTGCAATTAATGATCATTTACGGCAGGGCGATAAAGATACTTTCTGTGACTGTTATTTTCTCATGATTTAATAAAGTATTAAAATAACAATATTATGTATTTAACATTAATATTGAGTATCAACTCAGATACTGAACCAAGATAGAAATATATTGAATCTACAAATCACAATTATGTTTGTTGTATTTCAACCATATTTTATACTAAACAAGAATTTATTAATTGTCTTTTCTTATCAAAAACAAGGTGATATTAATTAATATTATTCCTTATATACTATCTGCTTTATTATCTTAACTAAATACTTTGACACTACAAGATATTCGAATATTATTGAAGAAAGTAGTTATTACATTCAACAAAACCGTTAAAGTAGATTGTTTATTTGTTATTGAATAAACTTATTTACATACTATATTATAATGATATCTAATGGTGTTTGTATGTCCTATAATATCAATGGTATATTGGTTGCTACAACCAATCCCGGCAAAATAACCGAACTCAAATCATGCCTTGGCTCCGAATTGAAATTGCTCAGCCTAACTGATTTTGATGAAATTGTTGAAATTATAGAGGACGGCAGTACCTTTGCAGAAAATGCTCGTAAGAAGGCTTCCGGCTATGCAAAAATAACCGGTTGTTGGACTATTGCCGATGATTCCGGCCTGGTTATTGACGCACTCGGTGGGGCACCGGGAGTAAATTCTGCGAGGTTCTCCGGAGAAAAATTCAGTGGCAAAGACAGGACATTAATTGATCATCGAAACATCGCAAAGGTTCTCGAACTTCTTAAGCATGTCCCAAAAGAAAAACGAACAGCACGGTTTGTATGCAGCCTTTGCGTAGCAAGTCCGGAAAAAATCCTGCTGGAAATACAGGGAACACTCGAGGGATTTATCACCGAAAAAGAAATCGGAACAAACGGATTCGGATATGATCCGATTTTTTACTTGCCGGACTTGAAAAAAACCGTCGCTCAATTATCGGCAGAAGAAAAAAACTCAATTTCGCATCGTGGAAAAGCCATTCGTAAACTCAAACCACTTCTTAATCAGCTTCTCAGAGAATAATAACTTATAATCGTCAAATGCTAAAAAATACATAACGAAAACCATTCATCATTATAGAAGAAAAAATTAAGAAGCATTAAAAACAAGATCAAATAGAGATGAATCACATTCTATTGAAGTATAACAATGGAATTTTAATAAAATATTTTGTCGATAATACGCAATTTTTAATTGCAGGAATGTTATTTTATGATTCAAAACAGCCTTTATTCGTTTTCTCTTGACAGATTATCCGTTCGCATGTATTTGTCCTTTTCTAAATTTTGTTGTATAAATCGCCGATAACTGGTTCGTGAACAAATGTTCTATCCTGTTTGTATTAGTAGCAATGGATATAACATTCTAATAAAACTAAAGTATTACCTTCAATATGGCAAAAACGAAGTCAAAAAAAGCATTAGTCATTGTCGAGTCGCCCGCCAAGGCGAAAACGATTAACAAATATCTCGGTCCGGAATTCGAAGTCAAGGCCTCGATGGGACACATACGGGACCTTCCTTCAAAAGGTCTCAACGTCGATATAGAAAACGATTTCGAACCGACTTACGACATCATGCCCGGCAAGAAACGTACGGTAACAACACTGAAAGCGGCTGCAAAAAATTGTGACGAGCTGTATCTTGCTACCGACCTTGACCGAGAGGGCGAAGCCATCGCCTGGCATTTGTCACAAATTCTCAAAGTCCCGGAGGAAAAAACTTATCGTGTAATATTTAATGCGATAACAAATTCGGCCATCACCCAGGCTTTTGCTCAGCCGGGCAAGCTCGACATTAACAAAGTCATGGCCCAGCAGGCACGGCGAATTCTCGATAGAATAGTCGGCTACCAGATAAGCCCTTTATTATGGAAAAAAGTCGCAAGGGGGCTTTCCGCAGGCCGCGTTCAGTCGGTTGCCGTCAAAATGATTGTGGAAAGAGAAAGAGAAATCCGCCGGTTCGAGCCTGAAGAATACTGGCTTATCCCCGGTGTATTCACAACAGACATCCAGGCGGACTACAGCCGACAATGGCTCGATTTCATTTCCACGAAAAATCATAACGATAAAACACCCTCTCTGGCCGAACAAAGCAAATGGCTCGAAGAGCACAACGCATTCAAGGGTGAAATATATAAAGTCGAAAATGATAAATTCCATGTCACCACAAAAGAGCAGGCCGAACGAATTCTTAACGGCCTCAAGAGTGCCGAGTTTACCGTTGAAGACGTGGAAACAAAGGAATCTATTTCCCAACCTTCGGCACCTTTTATTACTTCCACACTGCAGCAGGCTGCGGCAAACCGGCTGGGATTCAGCGCAAAGAGCACAATGATGATTGCCCAACAGTTATACGAGGGCATCGATTTAGGCTCGATGGGCACTCTCGGTCTTATAACATATATGAGAACCGACAGCACTCATCTATCGAAAGAAGCCGTCAATGATGCAAGGAAGTTTATCGGCAACAAGTATGGCTCCGATTATCTTCCTGAAAAATTCAAGATTTACACTTCGAAGAAAAACGCCCAGCAGGCACATGAGGCTATCCGCCCGACCGATGTTGATCTTACACCCGACGAGATAAGACAGTTTCTTACGAACGAACAATACAAGCTTTATAATCTCGTCTGGCGCCGTTTTGTCGCCTGCCAGATGGAATCGGCCAAGTGGAATGTCACTAATCTCAATATTAAGGCCGATACCGACGCAGGTCTCTGCATGTACAGATCGACAGGCCGAATTATGGTCTTTGACGGATTCACGAAAGTCTGGTCGATTTCATCCAGCGAGCAGCAGCTACCCCCGATGAAGGTCGGACAAAAACTCGCAGCGGTTGACATCGAAGCAGAGCAGCATTTTACCAAACCTCCGGCACGATATACAGAAGCTTCACTCGTAAAGGCGCTCGAAAAAGAAGGTATAGGAAGACCGAGCACCTACGCTTCCATAATCAGTACAATACAGGACAGAGGTTATGTCGAGCAAAGGGACAAAAAATTCTCCGCTACCGACCTCGGCGAGGTAGTGACAGACAAGCTGAGCGAGTACTTCCCGAAGATCATGGACATCTCTTTTACACGATTTATGGAAGACCAGCTCGACAGGATAGAAGAGCAGCATCTCGACTGGCTCGGCGTCCTGAAAGATTTCTACGGTCCTTTCAGTAAAAACCTCGATACTGCAACCGAAAAAATGAAACACGCCAAGGCGGAAGTGACACCAAGCGATTACAACTGTCCCGAATGCGGCAAACAACTCGTTTACAGATTCGGCAAAAATGGCAGGTTCCTAAGCTGTTCCGCGTACCCCGAATGTAAATTCGCATGTCCCTGTGACAAAGACGGTAAAATCATCGAGGAAAAGCCCAGTGGGCATAAATGTCCCGAATGCGGCAAACCGATGATCAATAAAACCGGCCGATTCGGCCCGTTCCTCGGATGCAGCGACTATCCCAACTGTAAAACAATTCTCAAACTGGACAAGCAGGGCAATGTCCTGCCGCCCAAACCGCCGGCCGAACCTACAGGCATCAAGTGTCATAAATGCAAGCAGGGCGAGCTTGTGATACGGCAGGGCAAGAAAGGCCCGTTCCTGGGCTGCGGCAGGTTTCCAAGATGCAGAACTATCATCAGTTATAAACAATTGGATAACTTAAAGCAACTGCAGTCAGAAGGGCAGTGGCCGCCGGAAACCCCCGAACAGGCGGACCAGCTCCTCGGAAGAACAAAGACCAAAGAACACGCAAAAAGCAAGTGACATGCCTTTTATCATGTTAAGCAGAGGGAAACATCCGGCCGGCGAAAAAGGGTACCTCAGCTCAATTTACTCAAGCGGCTCGATATAAATATTGCGAAATTCAATCGGTGTCCCTTCGCTCTGCAGACATATCCTTCCGGATGTCGCCGTGCACTTCGTTGCCACATTCTGCAGAACACCGTTCACCAATACAATCACCCAGTCATTTTTACAGATAATATCGTAAGCGTTCCATTGACCGAGAGGTTTTTCGCTGCTGTCTTTCAGTTTCATCGTCCTTCGGCCGTTGACGCGATCTCCCTTTCCGGCGTGCTCACTTGTCTCGACACCGCCGATTACCCAGAAGTCACCGGCATTGCCTGAATGCAACTGGCATTCGAGACTTTTCGGCCAGACCGTATCGGGGCCGGTCATATGAATAAGAACGCCGCTGTTACCGCCCTGGCCGGGCCAGCGCCATTCGACGTGCAGCAGGTAATTGGCATAATCCTTCTCCGTCCGCATATAGCCGGCAGGTTGTCCCGCACAGTGAATCATACCTTCGCTCACTGACCATGTTTTTGTCGGCTCGGCATTCGAATCACCTGCAAACGGTTTCCAGCCGGTCAAATCCTTGCCGTTGAACAGCATTGTTTTCTCTTTAGGAACAACCGGTTGATTTTGGTTTTCAGACGCATCTACCGCGGCAGTCGCAATAATTACTGCCATGAATAGCGTCATTGTAGCTATTTTATGATATTTCATTAAACGTACCCTTTCATTCTTGTGTTTTTTTTAAGATTAATTCAGTATAACCTGGAACAATAACATCTTCAACCACCGGCAAATATCCTGTTTGTTCCTGAGATAAAAATCACCACGTCTAATGCCACCTTTGTCTTGACAAAGCTCCTGCGATTTAGATTGGCGAAATTATACCCGGCTTTCCTTTTCATGGGTTATCCTTTCTATAAGATTTTCGACTGATAATCGACAGGAAAATACAAATATATTGACATATCATACTGATATAGCTATTATTATAGGGCGTGGCGGCAAAAAAACATAATATATCCGTCCATTATAATATCGATAGCAGGGCTTTTTATTAACTACGCCGTAACAACCAAACAACCTCTTCGGAGAAGGAGACAGTCAATGAGATGTCGGAGTTTTATTCTTGCCGCCTTTTTCATTTCAGTTTTTATACAATTTAATAAATTGTATGCTTCACCGACAACAGCCCATGATGCTAAACTCGTCGTAACAGGCTGGCTCAAAGCAAATCCACAACCGTTCGATTCTCTTCCCGAAAGACATGTATCGAATACCGAGACATACACAAATAACTCCGGCGAGCCGATCTACACAATCGTATATCTGGAACCATCAGGATTCGTCATAGTCTCGGCCGATGATTTAATCGAGCCGATTATCGCATTTGCCGATGACGGAATTTATGATCCTTCAACAGAATGCCCGTTAGGCTCGTTAGTTGCTCGGGACCTTAATGGAAGATTCAGGGACATTCGCAGCACACCCGACTCGGTCGCACATATCGAACAGCTTAAATCGAACCAGGCACAACAAAAATGGAGCTCTCTCCTCAGGTTCGCATCGGAATCCAACGAAAATCTTTCATTGGCAAGCTCGTCTGTGATTTGTGACGACTATATCTCGGATATTCGAGTTGCGCCCTTGTTAAAGAGTAAATGGGGCCAAAGCTGGTATTATGATCGCAATTATCAAAAACACGCATGTTTTAACTATTTTACGCCACAACTTATCGACGATGAGGTCACTTTTATAGATGACCAGATAGAAAATTATCCGTCCGGGTGTATCGCCACTGCGATGGCCCAGTTAATGCGGCATCATTTGTACCCGGATCATGCAATCGAAGCAAAAGAGTTCAATATCAGCGTGGACTGGCTGATTGCAAAACGCCGGCTGGTTCGCGGGCAGGGCCCCGACGGAGAATACAACTGGAGTGACATGGTATTTATACCGGGAGACGATACGACCGACCAGCAGTGCCGGGCCATCGGGGCGCTTTGTCACGATGCCGGAGTTGCAGTCGGCACTCAATATACGGCAAACGGCTCGGGCGCCTACATGAGCGATGCAATGATAGCACTTGTGGATACTTTCGGATACAATCAGGCAATATGGGGAGCAAACGAAGGCCAAAATATCGATAGTCAAAGTTTAATTGAAATTATCAATCCCAATCTCGATGCGAATTCTCCCGTTATTCTCGGTATGCAGGATAGTTACGATATCTATAGCGGGCTCGCCGCCGTTTGAGACGGGTATGGATATAATTCCTCGACTTTGTACCACCATCTTAATATCGGCTGGTACGGAATAGATGACTGCTGGTACAATCTGCCCAACATCGCCTGTCCCAATGCCGGCCCGTTCGATACTATTACTGAATGTGTATATAATATTTTTCCGGATTGTACGGGAGAAATCATAAGCGGCCGAATCACTGACAACAATGGTTCCCCGATAAAAGACGTCGTTGTTACCGCCCAAAAAGCAACAGACGACGCGATACAAACTACCACAACCAACAACAAGGGAATCTACGCGTTCAAAGGCCTGACTTCGTATTCGAGTTATACTATCACCGCGAATAAAAACGGATATGATTTCGAGATCAAAGAGGTTGATACCGGCATATCCTATGACGGCAACTCTGTCTCCGGAAATAAATGGGGCATCGATTTTCAGGGTTATAATAACAGTGAATCCGTAACTATCGGAACAGGAACATACTCGTGGGAATATCCCATACATACTTATTACCATGACAGCCGGACACAGGTCATCTACCTTGCCGAGGAGATTGGCTCGGCCGGAACGATTACGGCACTCGCCCTCAATATAGATGCCGCCCCGGATCAGACGTTAGAGAACTGGACGATTCGAATGAAACATACAGACATGAGTGAATATGATAATTATTCATTTGATTCGACCGGCTGGACGGTTGTATATCGGAACGATGTGACAGCGGTTACCGGATGGCAAACATTCGAATTCCAAACTCCATTCGAATATAACGGCACGAGTAACCTTCTGGTGGACTTCAGCTACAACAACGATTCATATACACAAACGGGATACTGTAAATCGACAAGATCGAACTTTATGCGAAGCGTCTATGCCTGCTCGGACAGCCAGCACGGTGACCCGCTGGTCTGGTCATCGGCAAACTCACCCACGATGCATTGCAGCAATAATGTACCCAACGTGAAACTAATGATCGGCAGAGAAAGTCAGGTTATTTCAGGAGATGTCAATCTTGCTGCATCTGATTGACGGATTGAAGATTATTTCTGCTCCCGCGGGAAAATCAATAATCGTACGGCTTTTTGCCCTGGTCGAGACGGCATGTTGTCTGCATTTGTCTCAGTGTCTCGGTTAGAAGCTCCGCTAATTTTTCGTCGCCCATATTCTTCGCCTGCTCCGCGGTGATGGCTTTGCCGTAATTGACTATAACTGTGCCACCCGGTGAAAATAACTTTTTTGTTCTCGGCCAGCATTCGAAAGCTCCATCGATAACCACCGGTACAATCGCCGCTTTGCCTCGCCGGCACAAAAGTCCGAGTCCCGCCTTAAAGGGCAGAATTTTACCGTCGCTGGTACGAGTTCCTTCTGGGAAAAGACACACGCCGCGACCCTGCCGGAGTATGTCGATAACTTTTTTCATAGCTGAGACATCTACCTGTCCCAGTTTGACGGGGATTGCATTCACCGAAGAAATCAGCGGTCCAAAAAACCAGTTCGTAAATAGTGTATCACGTGCAAGAAAACACAAATGCCTTTTCGGGGGCGCCCCGCAAAATATCGGGTCGAGAAAACTCTGGTGATTGCTGACCAGCAAAAAAGGTCCTTTTTCAGGGATATTATCGAGTCCGTAAAAACGCCACTTAAACAACAGCATCCCAAAGACCCTGCACATCCAGCGTGCAAGCCAGAACCATCTTGCGTTCAACCATTCTTTAAGCATTTCTCTTTCACATAACCAAGAAGTTTATCAACGACTTGTTCTACATTCAAATCGGTCGTATCGATCACAATAGCATCATCCGCCGGCTTCAAAGGTCCAACCGTTCTGTCCCGGTCGCTTTTGTCCCGTCGTTCGATTGCATCTCGTATTTCTTCAAGGCTGTTTGGGCCGCTTTTAGTTCGAAGCTCCGCCTGTCTTCTTCTCGCTCTTTCGCCCGGTTCGGCCGTCAGGAAAAACTTTACATCCGCATCTGAGAATGCCACCGTCCCCTGGTCTCTTCCTTCGGTGACAATTTTTTTTCGGCCCGCCGCAAACCGCCGCTGCATTCGGACCAGTCTTTCACGCACTTTCGGTGCCGAAGCAATATACCGGGCATTGGCCGTTACCTGCTGATCGCGGAGCTGCCCGGTGACATCACTCCCATCGATCCGTACCAGCATCCGATCTTCTTGGGCGGTGAACTGAATTTCGCTTTTGTCTAATACGGCGAGCAACTGGTCCTCATCGCCCATATCAATGCCGGCCTGTATTGCAGCGA
>CAYVXS010000055.1:5745-11227 GCA_964454885.1 uncultured Pirellulales bacterium | reverse complement strand
AAACTCAGGGTGAAACGCGCTCAATGGCTCTGTTTATGCGTTCGCGAATCCTGTTTGAAAATTTATCTGCACCGCTGACCAGTGCCGTTCTGTAAGCGGCAAGTGCCTCGTCCTTTGCTCCAAGTTTCTCCTGTATCATACCCTTGTGTTCGTACACCTCCGGGGGCACATTGTTTATGTTTTGTTCGTTATATTGCTGCAGGGCCGCCTCCACATATTCGGCGGCTTCCAGATATTTTTCATTTTTATACAACGCATAAGCGTACGTGTCCATAATACCGGGATCGTTCGGCTTTTCGTCCAGTGCCTGTCTTGCATATTTAAGAGCTTCCGGATATCTCTGGCTGTATTCGGTCAACAAATACGCAAAATTATTCAGGACATTGATATTCTTCGGCATTTCAGCAATGAGACTTTCGTAATCTGTGATGGCCGTTTTAATATATTTGTTATCGGAAGTTTGTTCGTAAGCCTGAATCAATGAATCCACTTTTTTAATGATATAATTAACTCTGGCCGGATTTTCCGGACCGGTTAACTCAATGCATTTATTGATATAATCCAGTGCTTTTATATACTCGCCCTTGATGTTGGATAAATTAAACATAACAAAATTGGCTGCGATCGAGTCCGGATCCGTCCTTAGCTTTTGCTCACAGTATGCCGATACCTCGTCAGCGCCGAGCATCAGGAACATTCTCATCAGAACTTCGGATGCGAGAACCTCGTTTGTCCCGGTTCGATCGATGGCTTTTCTGCAGTATTCGGACGTTTTGGTCCTGTTTCCGAGCTTATAATTAGCTTCGGCCATCCTTAAATACGCTATAGGAGAAAAGCTCGTATTAATGTACTTTTGACACTCTTCCAGAACTTTTCCCACCTTAGCTGGATTCCAGTTATTCGTGTTCTGTTCCCCTGCTTCCATAAGCAGGGTTTTGAGATAGCCGTCAAGTGACGTTGCGTATGTTACATCCTTTGCACGCCCTTCGGGATTTAGCCCGGGATTTTCCTGAATTTTGATTTGGCATGCTTTTTGATATAATTGTTCGGCTTTTTCATATTGCCCCGTTCTCAGAGCATAAGCACCGGCGCGATTGAGCCACTGAGTATTATCAGGAAATTTCTCAAGAGTGTCCTGATAAAATCTGTTCAGTGCCTCTTTTCTGTCAAGCTGTGTATAAATATATTCGAGCAGCAACCTTGCCTCCTGGGGAGCACTCGAATCGGCAATCGTGTTTTTTAGCTCGGTTATTGCATCCTCATATCTTTTCGCATTCATATATGCTCTTGCAAGAGAAACACGAATTACGGGATCATCCGACAACAGCTTGCTCTGTCTTAAGTCGCTGATCGCCTGATCGTAATTTGCCAGCTTGATATTTATTTCTCCCCTTAACCGCCATGCAACTGCATTGTTTTTATCGCTCTGAATATTTCTATCAGTCAGCTCAAGAGCTTTCTCCAGCTTATCCTGTTTTAACATCAGCCACGCCTCGAGCAGCATTATTCTGGATTCGTTAGGATATTTCCCTTTAATGCTTTGTAATGCACGTTCAGCCTCGTTTGTCAGGCCTGTCTGGAGAAAAGCCTGGATCTGAATAAGGTTGTTCTCAAGCGTGTCTTCGAGCAACAACAGCTCTCTGGAATATTTCCTGACGGATTCCTGATCACCGGTTTTTTCAGCAACCTGTATCAGCCCTCGAAGAGTCTCCGAGTCTTTGGGATTTTGCTTATACGCAAGCTCCAAAGTATTCATGGCGTCTTCATATCGGCCGAGCTTAAAATAATAGTTCCAAAGCAGTTGTTCATCCTGTGATTGAGCAAGGAGCTGTTTTGCCTCACTTTCCATTCCCCTTACTCTGAAATATTCCGCATAGTAATAGAGCATTCTTTTGTCTTTCGGATTGATCTTTTGTGCCTGTTCGAATGCCGAACCGGCAATATCCAATAATGCCTCTTTACTTTCGGTATTAATTTGTTTGAGAGCGACTTCCATTGCCAGTTTTCCGAGCAGAATGGCATTTTCCACGGTCGGGGAGGCCTGTAGCACGTCCTGTCTAATCGCTACGGCCCTTAACGGTTCCGTCGGGGCTATGAACTCGGCATACAGATTGAGTAATTCCAGGTCGAAGATATTAAGTCCTATCGCCCTTTCCAGTGCTTTTCTTGTTTCTGCCACCTGATTCGGCAGGACATTGTCCCCCAGCTTTTGGTTTCGATAATACAACGTTGTTGCCTCTTTTTTTGCAATCGTAATGTCCAGGGGATTCAAAGAGGCCGCTTTGCGGATATCTTCCAGAGATGCAACATCGTTTCCAAGGGCTGCGTTGATATTACTTCTCAGCAGATAAGCCTGGGAGAAGACCGGTTTTTGTTTCAAACATTCGTCGATTTTCGTCAAAGCTTTATCGAATTCACCTTTTGCCGCTGCCATTCGTGACTCATAGACAATGCCGTGACAACCGTCAAGGTCTTCATCTTTAGCCGTCCTGGTAACTTGTTCCGCTAATTTCCAGTTATTTTTTGCCACTGCCATATCGAAAAGAAAATCTGCTGCAAGCTTTATCCGCTTAAATACCGTATCCCCGGAAGCGTGATCTATCGATGTTCCTTCTTCAATTGCTTTAGTGAATTGTGTAATCGCTTTGTCGTATTCGTTATTTCGGTGATAGAATATTCCAAGCTGCAATGAGCTATAGAATGGATCGGTTAGACTCAGAAGCACTTTTTCCTCGATATCCCTATATCTTTGAATCGAAACCTCCTTCGGATGAGGCTCAAGCAGAATTTGCTTATAAACAAGTGCGGTAATATTTTGAGGGAAGTAATTTAAATAACGATTAATGAAGTCCTTCGCCCGGCTTATATTATCCTGTGCCATGTAATTCCTGCATACACTGATTAATATATTTTGCCCGACGGCGTTCGGTTCTGCGGCCAGTAATTGTTCGGCCAGGTTGGTTTCGAGCTGCTTATAACCGATCAATTCCTGTGTCATATATTGATCTTCACCGATCTCTAAATCGAGGGATTCTGTATCGTTCTGACCGGTTGGCTGCAGGATGGAGGTGTACTTCTTTTGTTTTTGTGCTATCGCCAGTTGAGCTTGTCGAATCCTGGCCCGGACAAGCGCCAGACGAAGCTGGATTGTTTCAGGATCGTTGCTCGGTCCTTTGGCCAATTCTTTTTCAGCTTCTTCGAACCGCATTGCTCGAATGTAAGTCTTAATTCGAAGAGTACGGCTCCTTTTATTTGGGCCGTGATATTTCTCGAAAGCATCTATATGCTGAATTACTTCCATCCATGGATTTAATTCCATGGCGACCTCAACATAATCAAGCCGAGACTCAGGCTTAATATCCGCAATCCCTGAATGGAGCGCACTAATCAGAAATTCCTTAACCGCTCCAATTTCGGGAGTATCTTTAAATATTTTTGCAAGACGGTACGAGAGATTGGCAAATTCAAGGTCTTTCGGCCAGGCAGTATTGGATGGTTTTAGCGCTTTAAGCTGTTCATACGCCGTGTATAGATTTTGAACCGCAACTTTTTGGTCCCCTTTGGCCAGTTCGAGCATACCACGCCATTTAATAGCTAACGGCTCCTCTTTACTACCAAGAATTTGTTCGATTTCCTGTACGGCCTGTTCTGTTTCAGCTAATAAATTTTTCACTTCGGATTCAGATTTTTGCGTCTGGGAATCGAGTATCTGCTCAACATAGCAGTTAGCAAGGAATGCATACAGTTGAAATCTGTTTACTATTCTTACTTGATGCTCCGGTCCGGGACTGTCCAGTGCTTCCGGCAAAGTCAATGCCTTTTTGGCGATATCTATTGCTTTAAAAACATCTGCCTGCTGCCCGAACACAGAGGACCTGCGATAGTAAAGGTCTGCGGCATTGATTGCATAAACTACATTTGACTCATCGAGGGACATCGCTTTTTCAATTGCTGCTATTGCTCTGTTAAGATTATCAAGGCTTGACGCGGGACCGGAGTATTTCGAATAGATTAGATAATATTCGGAAAGCGCGGCAAAAACGTCAGCACTGGTGCTGAATTTATTCGCAAGTGAGAGATATTCCGGTTCGAGCGATCTTATATTCTGATTTTGCTGACCGGCACTATTGTCTCTCGCAAGCATGAGCTTAAATTGCAACAAGTTTAAGTGTGCCTTCGGATTTGTACCAGAAATCTTCACCGCCTGTTCCAGGATATCCTCGGCCTGCTTATAGGATTTATCCTTTTCCTCGAAGTTTCCCCGTGAAGCGAGAATCTCTCCTTTTGCGATAACCGCCCTCGCCAGATGCCAGTAAGTATCGATATTACCGGGGTCAAGCTCCTGTGCGGTCTTGATATCATTGATTGCCTGAGCAAGCATTTCATCTCTGTTGGTGGCTGCACCCGAACTTGCCATTTCAAGAGAGCCTATTCCTCTGAGCAGATAGAGATATGGTCCCAGATATTGCTGGTTGTCCCCGTCCTGTTCTATTCCGGGAACGTTCCACTGGGCGATTTTTTCCATAAGAAGCCCCTGCTCTTCGGCTACCTTTAAGAACTCGGTGGCCTCCTCACATACTCTTGGCCACACTCCGCTTGTACCGTTTTTACCTAATATATGAAGATACCTGAGCCTGCCGTACCGTGCCCTGGCGTTATTAGGATTGATATTTATTATCTCGTCCCAGCAAGCCATGATGTGGGGCCAATCCTGGGTTTGAAGATACATATCCAGCATCATGAAAAGGACTTCTTCTCTGAGAACGTTTTCTTTTGCTTTGACGTATGCCGCTCGGAGATTGCGTTCGGCCCTGTCATAATTCTGTTTTTTTACCTTCGGATCTGTTGCTTGTTGCGCTGCTTTTAATGCCGCCTGACCGTCTGTGATATATTCCTGAGCATCCCGGCTGAACTGTAGAATGACCAGAATAGAAACCAGTGCAAACACTGCAAATACCGCAGAGCCTGCAAGCGCTACTTTTTTATTCAACCTCCTTCTCGCCATGAGCTTTCCTCGTATTATATATTTCCAACTTGTATTTGTATCATATACTATGCTTCTGTTACAACCTTATGCATAGACCTGCTCACTTATTCAGATCGGGCCAATGCTCTTTTTCTAAAACAGGTAAAATTACGGATAATATTTTTTCGGTTGCGGTGAGAGCCTCTTTTTTATTCGGTGGTATTGAGGACTGATTAAAGGCCAGCTCCACCTTGCTGAAATACGAAGATTTCCCGAAAAGGTTCTTATTTAAAGCTATCCGGGCCTCTTCCCTGCTTCCTGCATATTCCCCGTTGACCCTGAAAAGATATATAACCGGGAATTTTTCCGTGCTTTGCCAAATACTGGCACTCGGACTACCGAAAACCAGATATTTCCCGGGGATTTTTCTTTTTATATTATTATCATCCGTTATTTCCAGCGTGACATTATCGGAAGCCAGTTTTTGAAAACCACTACCGACATAACATTCTTCCG
>CAYVXS010000055.1:0-5735 GCA_964454885.1 uncultured Pirellulales bacterium | reverse complement strand
GCAGTCATAGTATGTAATAAATAACAGACAGTTTCTGGTTGGGCTGGTCACTTCCTTATCAGTGTCACTGAGAATCCACTGAATATAATCTTTCGTCCCCAACGTTTTGACGACTTCTTCATTCTCGATTTTAAACTTATTTTGTGGCTCAACTTCATACGGAGCCAAACTATTTTCATCAAGCCGGTCCAGAGATTTTTTCAGTGGTATCGGCTCCTTTTTCAGATACAAACCCAGCTTGTTTATGGACACCGACATTCCAGCTCCGGCAGTTGCGAGAACCGCTGTGCATATCAGGAATGCAGGTTGTAAGTAAGCTCGAATATTATTTGTTCTATTTTGCATCAGCAATCACCGCCCCTGACGACTATATCTTCCCGAATTGCCTCGTTTTCGTTAATAAACAAGCTCGACATAAACCACGCAAGAAAACCATACATGCCGAATGCCAAAGGCAGCATCGCCATTCCAAGTGCATCATGGTAAACGCCCTGTGTATATTTCGGATGTATCAGGACATAAATAAATCCGGTAATTGTCACTCGTACAATATTACATAAAATCGCAATCGGTATCGTGCTGACTAACAGAACAATCCGCTGCCACATCGGTCGATAATGCAAATAAGCCATTGCAACGCCCAAAGCCAGGAAAGCCATTAGCAGACGCATCCCGCTGCAGGCTTCTGCAACGTCCAGCGGAGGCTCCAGTTGCCTGCCTTTATATATTACATCAATAACAACTCCACTGGCTGTCGCCTCCATACCGGAGACCAGGTTGAGAAGACCGGCGGCGGCGGTTGCCGCCCATTGGCGCATTGGAATGGTAATTTCCCTGTAAATTCTGCCCGGCAGCGGCACAGCGAATATAAGATAAGCAACTGGCAACCATGTATATCTCAATAAAGACCATCCGCCTAATAGCAGAATAACAGACCCGAGGGCTGTTATCATGGACAATGCTCGAAAATATGCCCATCCCGAAGGGCTGATGATATTAAAGATATAAAACAGAATAGAGTATACGAGGAAAATAAGACCGAGATAGTTCGGTCTGGTTTTGAGATTTAGAATTTCCTTCCTGTGCTGGTTGACGAAATATAAGCTAAATAACGGTATTAAAAATCCGTGCGACCAGCTACTATCGGTAATCCATCTGTACACGATATCATCGATTTCTCTATGAAACAGGTACCAGAATAGTCCCGTTATTATCAATATCCTGACGTATCCGTGCAGACCAAGCTCGCACCACTGACGTTTGGGCCTGATAGTTTCATTTATTTTTATATCCACACTAATCATATATCTATTTTTCATCCTGCTGAAAAATAAAGCCCCGGTAAAAATTGGATCCCTCCAAGATAGAAGATGTGATATTACCAACAACAGTATAATTTCATGTACTTCTATGAAAAAAGCGGAACTATCGCAATCAATTGTCCCACTTTCTCAGGTCTCTATCAGAACCAATCAGGTATCGGTCTGTGGGTATAAAAATCCCTGTCGGCGAAATTGCGGTCATAAACAAAACCGAATCCATAAGTGGCCCTGAACGCATTTCGCAAAATTGCGCGCCATCTGGCCGTTGCATGTGTGCCGACATTGATGGTGTCGTGCGGTTTTATGAAGAAGTCCGGCTGTTCGCCGTTGAATATCTTATCCAGGTCCACCATCACGATTTCTTCTTTTTTCCTGCCGATTCGCCTTATCACCTCGCAACGCTTCGGCCATGCCAGAGGGCCAAGTCCACCGGCGGCAACGATTGCCTGCTTCAGAGTCATCGGACGGCCCGTCAGGGCTATTGGGCCTGTACGGTTAACATTACCCATAATGTAGAATTCACCGACGATATCAACAGGGACAAAAATCGTGTCACCGGGCTTTATCACAATATTATACCTCGGGTCGCCGGCAAGTAATTTGTCTGTCGGGATTTTTATGAGTCTTGTCTTTTCACCTTGTTCGGCCCATCCGAAGTCAGGTTCTTTCACTTCTTCAGGAGGAGCAATAAACGTTTCCCGAGGTTGTCTGGGTATAGCCGGTTCTGTCGGTCTTTCCCCTCCGACCTGAACGGGCACGTATTTGCCATTTTTAAATACCCATTCAATATGCCCTTCTTCCTTTTGCGGTTCCGCCGGCTTTTCAGACTCTACGGATACGGGAACCCATTTACCGTTTCGGAATTCCCATTCGATATGACCTATATTTTCATTGTTCGAAGATTCTCTCGGATCACTAACCGTAACAAATCCCCCCGGTGATACGGATATTCCTCCCCGGCTTGTTTGTCTGTTAACCTGTCCGTTCGGGTGAACCTGAGTCTGGTAAGGTCTTGACTCGATATCATTATTAGTTTGTTGTCCCGACCGTTCGGACATTGTTTTCAATACGTCCTGAACACTTACCGGTTCGTTTATCGGTGTTGTTGTCGGCATCTCGGACAACTGCCATACGTTTCCCTGATTAGAGTAGCTTCTGCTGTTATTACCGAATTGATCAAAACCTTTCCGGGTCCCGGTGAATTCCTGTTTTGTTATCATTTCAGACGAAGATATTACTACTTTGCTGTCGGGCCATTTGAATTTGTCCTGCGCCCGGGAAGACATTATCTGCTGTCTTGCTTTTGTAATCCCGCGGTTATAGGTTTTAATTTCGGAGCCGCCGGGTTCGTTTTTGCTCATCGGTTGGAATCTTCTATTGTCCTGGGCAACACGTGAGACATATATATAACTGACATTAAACTGTCTTGTTCCACTTGCCATCGCAAGTGCGTCGGTCAGTTTGAAATTATAACGGGGGATAACATACCTGCTCGGGGCGAGCACTCCGTCACCTAATATTGAAAAGGCGCGCTGTTGCGAGCTTATTAGTGTAACGGTGACCAAGGGATTTTTTAACAGGCTCGGTGAAAGGATTTGTTTTATTTTCTCTTCGAGCTGCGTTTCGGTCAATCCCGCCGCTTCAACCACTCCGACTTCCGGTATGGAAATTCTGCCTGTTTCGGTCACGGGATAATCATTAACATATGTTGTCCCGGAGCCAAGCAGTTCGAATATGCTAATTCTTATTATATCACCGGCACGAAACGCATAATCATGCATATCCGAAACGGTATCCGTCGGTTTTGGTTCTTCTCCTTCTTCCCATGCTATGGGTGTCTCTTCAGCCACACCGAGAGAATCCAATATCACGTTAACGGAAGGAACCGTACGGAATCGACCTACCTGTGTGGGATCGAAGAATTTATTGCCGCAACCGGTTAACACAATCAAAAGGAAACCGGAAACTATAAACAAAAAGTAACTAATTCCTGCACGAGATTTAGTTACATTGTTAAACATGGCAATTTTCTTTCTAAACAAGTTACCTACTTTTGAATCAAGGCTTTTTCGTAAAAAAGCGTTCTCTCACGAGAAATTTATCGGATTAATATCCGGCCTGCTTAACTTTTTTTAACCACCATAAACGTAATATTACAAAGAGATTAAATGCTTCTTAAAATACAAAAAAACATATACGGATTTCGAATCGATTGATACAAATTCAACTTCATAAAGCATTTACAAACAATATTGCATTTAACTTATGGTTATTGTGTGCTTTTACATGTGTAAATATGGTTTATGTCCGGGCTGATTAAGATTGCCTAATAAAATCCGCTAATTCGTTTTGCGGCCGATAATTAACCTCTTTCCAGTATTGCTATGAGGAGCTTTGGCAGTGATTATATTGCGTAAATTACTTTATCTAAATATGAATCAAAAATCGGCTAATTCGTTTTGCAGTTGAGGCCAACCTATAAAAATTTAGCTTTTTTTAGTTTTTCTTGAAAATTATCTGTTAGAATATGCGTTCTCTATATTTAGGATACCCGTTTAATATTCAAAGGAACTATAACTAAAGACATTTAACTTATGGAGGTACACAAATGTTAAGATTAAGAACAGTGAGAAAATGTGCAGTGGTATTTTTGCTGGTTTTATTTGCAGCCACTTCGACACTATGGGCACAAAGTCCGGACACTCTCAAAATGCTCCCGGAAAAGACTCTCTTTTGCATCCAAATAAACAACTTAAATAACACCCTCAATCAGCTTGATCAATATCTCGCCGGTGCTTCACCCATGCCAATGGGAGTTTCGATGATTGCCAAGGCACAACTGATGGAGATGCTGGGCGGCGGGGTCAATATGAACGGTAATTTTATGGTCTTCGGTACCGTAGTGCCTGGTCAGATGGCACAGGAAAATCCGGTGCAAAACATATTCGTCGGAATACTCGCTCCCGTAACGGATTATAAACAATTCATCGAAGGTAATCCGAATTGCGGCGAAGCCGACGAAAAGGGAGTTTCAAAAATAACGAGAAATGGGGCCGACATAATGTTGACGGTGAAGTCGAACAATTATGCCCTTTTAAGCTGGTCGAACGATTATGACAAGCTTGTTGCAATGGCCAAGGAATT
The DNA here is from genome assembly GCA_964454885.1 of uncultured Pirellulales bacterium. Classification (GTDB taxonomy): domain Bacteria; phylum Planctomycetota; class Phycisphaerae; order Sedimentisphaerales; family Anaerobacaceae; genus JAFGPS01. The sequence goes on along the minus strand of CAYVXS010000055.1, from coordinate 1,269 downwards.
AACAACCTCAAGTTCAACAGGGCTCGCAGGTACCCTCGACGATTCGTTGAAAAAACAAGCGGCGACAGAACCTATTTGGGCACATGTTAATGTTCAACAGGTTTCAGACATATTCGGGCCTATGGTGAAAACTAAGATAGAAGAAATAAAAACAATGATGCAGGCTATGCAGGCGGGCCAACCGGGAGCCCAGCCTCAAGGCTTCCAGAATATAATGAATATGTATGCCTTTGTTATCGATACATTATTGAAAGAAACAAAATCGGTGTCTGTAGCCGTCAGCCCTAAACCGAATGTACTGAATATTACAAAAACAATCTGTGCCGTTCCGGGAACCGCTATGGCAAAGATGTTCGTTAAAAATGCTTCTTCACAACAGGAAAACAAGCTCCTGCCCTACCTGGAAGACGGAGCAATGATGAATTTTGGATGTAATATGAGTACGCCTCTCATGAAACAGTTCCAGGTAAAAAGCGTAGACCTGCTTGCCGCTATGGGTGGGGACGCAATCGACTCCGAGAACACAGCAAAAATGAAGGCGCTTGCATCTAATGTCATTGACTGTCTGGCAGGACCAGTAGCATATACGGTTTCAATAAATACCAGCAGCAAACCACCTTTCATTGTTAAATATGCCATTGCAGTAAAAGATGAGAAAAAACTTACACCGCTGATTAATGAATCAATTGATATGATGAAAACCAGCGGCATTATGAATTTCTATAAAAGTATAGACATGGATACCAGCTTTACCGTTAACACGGGCACCGAAAACTATAAAGGTGTTTCAATAAACTCGGCGAAGCTGACTATGAAATCCACACAGGAAGGCTCGCCCCAGGCACAGATGATTAACAGCATGTACGGCGAAGGATTCGATTACAGATGGGGCATAACCAATGGATTGTTGGTGTGTGCCGTCGGTGGTGATGTGGATTCGGAGATACATAAATTAATCGACCGGGCCCAGTCCGATAGTGCGAAACAAATCGGCAGCGAGATGCAAGCCGCTATCGCCCTGCTGCCCGGAGCAGACAAAGCCGATTTCCTGGTAACGTTCAATTTTCTGCGTGTATTCAAAATGGCCGCGTCAATGATGCCTATGATGATGCCACAGATGAACGCACCAACTCAGAGTAATATCGTTATTGCCGGCAACGCACAAGACGGCAAATTGGTGGTGGATATTGCTGTGCCGAAAGAGCATCTGACTGAAATAATGGGTGGTTTTATGATGATGCAACAACAACAGATGCAGCAAATGCAGCA
>CAYVXS010000054.1:0-11239 GCA_964454885.1 uncultured Pirellulales bacterium | reverse complement strand
GTACTTTGACTGAAACTGCCCGATCGTATCGATGGTATAGCTCGGTGCCGATCTTTTCAATTCACAGTCACTGACTTCAAAAAAATCCTCACCTGCCGTCGCGCGCGAGAGCATCTTGAATCGGTCAATGTCACTTGCCTTGGGTAAAGAACCTTTCAATGGTGAGAGCTTTGCTGGAATAAATATTATTTTTTCTGCGCCGATATATTCTCCCGCCGCGCGGGCAACGATCGTATGGCCGAGATGAACAGGATCGAACGTGCCGCCGAACAAGGCTATTTTTCTTCGTGTCACCATCAAATCGAATCTTTCGAATACATTGAAAATAATCAGATGATGAAAACAATTCTTCGGTAATTAATATCTGATTCCAAACTATTTTTCTTTTACAATGAAAACATTCAACAGTATAACAAGCCGCGTCAAACTCATACAGACGAAATTTTTATCAAGTATTATTAAAGTTTTAGACGATAAAAAAATATAGAAAAAATTTAATTTTTTTGTATATTTATTTGATAATATTTTTTATTGTTATAATTATTGTTATGGTTACAAGAATAAATAAAAGGATTTTGTGAGCCAAAAGGAGGTGACACAATCATGGCAAAGAAGAAAGCAAAGAAAAAAGTAGCCAAGAAAAAAGCAGCAAAGAAGAAACCGGCAAAGAAGAAAGCGGCAAAGAAGAAAAAATAGTGTAGCAGTCGTTAAGCCCGTCGCTATGTGAATCATCAGATACATGGCGGGCTGCCGGTTATGACCGGTCAAATGAGCCGCGATTGAAATCAAGGCTTAGGCGGTTACGCAAAAATGGAAGGTTCGAACACTGCAGTAGAACCTTCCATTTTTATTTGTGTTGCCAGATTCCTTCCGAACATCACATTATAAATGCTCCTATCATAATGCAAACCCGCACGCGAGGGATGTATTACCTCAATCGCCGTTTTGTATCTACATTACATTTAGTGCTGTTGCGAACCATCTTCTTGCAAATATCATCCAATTACTTATACTATGCACTCAAAATCAGGTTTACTATTGCAGGAATTATAAAAATTGAAAAAGGTGTTAAATATTATGGATTATTTCAATTACAAAAATGGCAGGCTCTTTGTTGAAAATATAGACATCGAGGAAATCGCTGAGGCTGTCGGCACGCCGGTTTACATATACAGCAAAGCTACATTTATCGACCATCTGCAAAAAATTCAAAAGGCATACAGCGAGCTTGATATCATGATATGTTATTCGGTCAAAGCCTGCGGCAATATCAACATCCTCAAATTCATGGCTGAAACCGGAAGCGGATTCGATGTCGTCAGCGGCGGGGAATTGTTTCGCGCTCTGCAGGCCGGTGCACAGCCGTCGAAGATTGTTTTCGCAGGTGTCGGTAAAACCGATATCGAAATCATCGAGGCGCTCGATGCCGGTATAGGATATTTTAATATCGAATCGGAAGCTGAACTTGAAAACCTGATCGAGTTAACCAAACAACGCGGCAAAAAAACCAAAGCGGCACTTCGAATAAATCCGGATGTCGATTACAAAACCCACGCCTACATCACAACAGGAAAAAAAGAAACGAAATTCGGTGTCGATATCGAACGCGCCATAAACATCTTCGAGACGTACAGTGGCAACGAGGGTGTAGACCTTTGTGCGGTCCATGTCCATCTTGGCAGCGGCGGGAAGACTATCGACCCCTATGTCGATGCTGTTAAAAAAATCCTGCCGGTTATCGAGAAGCTTCGTGACAACGGCCATACCATCGAGGCTCTTAATTTAGGCGGAGGCTACGGGGCCGACTACGAGTCCGACAGCGTTCCGTCTGCGTCCGATTATGCCGCAGGTATTGTTCCGCTGCTCAGGGATAAAAATTTGAAACTCATTCTTGAGCCGGGCAAAAGTATCTGTGCCAATGCTGGCGTGCTACTGACCCGTACAATTTATACCAAACGGGGCGGCAGTAAAAAATTCATTATCGTAGATGCGGGGATGAACGATTTAATTCGGCCGTCTTTATATCAGGCGTTCCATTTCATCTGGCCGGCAAAGGTAGATGAGCAGTTCGTTCCGCCTCAGCGTGAAAAGGACTTGCAGATGGACGGCACTGAAGTGGTCGATGTGGTCGGGCCAATCTGTGAAGGTTCGGATTTCTTCGCCAAAGACAGGGCTTTACCCCCTGTCGGGCGAGGCGATTTGCTCTGTATTTTTACCGCCGGTGCATACGGTTTTACCATGAGCAGTAACTACAACGCCCGCGGCCGGACCGCCGAAGTGCTCGTGGACGGTAAAAACTTCAGAGTCATCAGAAGACGTGAAACCTACGAAGACCTGATTAACCTGGAACATTGATTTGTTTTGCTGTCGTCTAAAAATTTAGCAATTCAAGCACCTGTAAAGGAAATTCGACAAGTATTTTTGCTCCGTTTGCTCTCAACTCTTCGGCTGAACGAAAACCCCAAAGCGCTCCTGCTGCATACATACCTGCTGAATTGGCGGTTTGCATATCTGTACCTGTATCGCCTAAGTAAATAAAATTATTCGGCTGGATTTTAAGCTCATGGGCAATCTGTAGAGCCGATGTGGGATCGGGTTTGGCCGGAAGGCCGTCCTTAAGTCCGCATATGAGTTGAAATTGCCATTTCGGTAGAAGTGTCCTGACCATAATTTGCGTAAATTCATCCGCCTTATTGGAAAGGACCGCCATCAGTAAACCAGTTTTTTGTAATTCATCGAGCAAATCCGGTATTCCCGGATAAGGCTTACTATTTTCCGCCCACCGCCTGGCATATTCAATTCTCATAGCTGAGAGAAATTCATCTATTGTTTGCTCATCGATTTTATTTTCCGACAGAACACGTTTAATTAACTCTCTGAGACCTTTACCTACTAAAAGACGATAGTCGTCAACAGGAAATGTCTTCATTGCGTGCCGCCTGAGAACAGCATTCATCGAGTCGGCTATGTCCTTCAATGTATCAAGGAGTGTACCGTCGAGATCGAATAAAATGGCTTTAAATCTTTTAATCATCAAAAAACTCGAAATCTACGAAGACTTCATTGCCCCCCGAACAATAATTCGCTTGGTGTGGCATTATCTCCGACAACAATTTTTAGATCAATAATTCATTGCCGACGAACTAAAAAGTCCGTTCGACGAAGCCGGTATCGATTTTGTTTTTGACGAAGAGATTATGCGAAAGGATATTCATGCAGGCGGGTATTGTCGTTTTAATCGGCTCGATTACAAATTCCTGTAAAGCCCTCTTCATGGTTATAATAGCTTGCTCCCGGGTATTCTGATGGACAATAAGCTTGGCAATCATCGAATCGTAGGTCGGAGAGATAGTGCAGCCCTGATAGACATGCGTATCAACTCTCACGCCGGGGCCGCCGGGGGGGATATATCGGGTGATCTTACCCGGCGAAGGTGAGAAATTATTTTCAGGATCCTCGGCGTTTATCCGGCATTCAATCGAGACGCCGGTATGTTTGATATTTCTTTGACTAAGCTTGATGGGTTGACCAGATGCAATTTTCAACTGCCATTTAATCAGGTCGTGACCTGTCACCATCTCGGTTACGGGGTGCTCGACCTGAATCCGTGTATTTGCCTCAATGAAATAAAACTTTTTGTTCTTGTCCAAAAGAAACTCGACCGTCGCGGCGTTGACATATTTCGCCTCTTTAATAATCCTCAATGCGGCCTCACATAACTCCTCTCTGGTCCTTTTGTCCAGAATAGGACAAGGCGACTCCTCGATCATTTTTTGATGCCTTCGCTGAATCGAGCAGTCTCTCTCATAGAAATGGAGGGCATTGCCATCATTATCGGCGACCACCTGTACCTCGACATGTCGCGGCTCAACGATATATTTTTCCAGATACACGCTGCCGTTACCGAAGGCGATTTCCGCCTCCGCTCGTGCCGCGTTGTATGCCGAACGCAGAGAAATATCGTTGTGTACAATCCTCATACCGCGACCACCGCCACCGGCAGCAGCTTTTATAATCACGGGATAGCCCATTTCATTGGCCAGCTCCAGGGCCTTCGAGTCGTCCTCGAGAGTACCTTCGGAGCCTGGAACGACCGGTACCCCGGCCTGCTGTGCCAGTTTGCGGGCACTGACCTTGTCACCGAGCAGTCGCATCGCCTCGGCAGGCGGCCCGATGAAAGTTATACCGCACTCCCGGCATATTTCGGCAAACTCTATATTTTCAGCCAGGAATCCATAACCGGGATGGATTGCCTCAACGTCCGTAATCTCGGCGGCGCTGATTATCCTGGCGATATTGAGATAACTTTTTGAACAATCGGCCGGTCCTATACATACCGCCTCGTCGGCGAGCTGCAGGTACGCGGAATCTCTGTCTGCCTCGGAATAAACCGCCACCGCCTCGACGTTAAGCTCATGGCAGGCACGAATGATACGCAGTGCTATTTCACCACGGTTTGCTATCAGAATCCTTGAAAACATATTTTCGTATCTCTTAATTGCGGCAGCTTTGTGGTATATATTGTTACAAAAACCATACACAATGCGCAGCTTGCTCGACGCGTCATGATTAATCCGGCCTGAGCTTAAAAAGCACCTGGCCGTATTCGACTGCCTGACCATCTGTTACAAGTACATCGGCAATTGTTCCACTGGTTTCTGCTTTGATTTCATTCATCACTTTCATCGCCTCTATAACACAAACGACTGTCTGCGGATCGACGGACGAGCCGATCTCCACATAAGACTCGGAATCGGGGCTGGGTTTCGCATAGAAAGTCCCGACGATGGGCGATTTTATCTCGATCAGGTTTTCATCATGCTGAGGCTGCGAAGCATCGGGCCGTCCTGCAGCAGCGGAGTCCTGAGCAGTCACAGGTGCAGGGCCGAATTCCTGTTTCATTGCGGGAAAAGAGGTGATAACGGAGCCCTGAGCCGACTGAGGTTGAGAGCGTTTTAGATAAATCTTGTCTTCGTCCTGTCGTATCTCAAGCTCTTCGAGCCCGTTTTGCTTCATTATTTCAATGAGTTCTTTTACCTTTTTTAAGTCGATGTCTTTTTGTGCCATCGCTGTATTCCTTCTCGATAAACTCGTACTGCATATCGTCTTATGTTACTCTAATTACAAACGATATAACGAAGTTGAAAGACAAGTATAACCGCGGAGGCCCTTTTATACAAGTAATTTCCCATCGACCTGTCAGCTCGGAAAGCCATTGTTATTATTTGTTAGAAATCTCCTTGGTCCGAAAATACAGACCTAACCGGCATCTTATCCTGAAAAAAAACCTTTTGATATCCGCTTTCAATATACCCAGCTGTCTGAGCTAACGGGGGAATTAAAATCTTGGGTATGCTTCAAGTATAAAAAGCCTGAAATAAGCATATAACTGTGATTTCCTATGTTATAATTTAAATGCAAATATGAAATATGGTTGGTGGAAAATAGCGGATGAAGGATATTAATACTTTTTACTTATCCTCGATTTCGTCTTCCATAATAACCTGTGTGGCCAGCCTGAGGAGTTTTGATCTGATTGTCAATTTCGCGCGTTTTGCGGCGACAACGTTGATTTCAAAACGTACTTTACTCTTGTCTATGATGAAATTAATGATACTCCCTTTTTCCAGGAAGCCGTCGGTGTCGGCAATCGTCAGAATTCTTTCCTTCCTGAGCGGAGTGAGAATTTCATTTATGTACTGTCGCTCGGAAGAGCAGACAAAAATTAAATCGCATTTCTTTATTTTGTCTATTTCCGGATGAACAGTAACGTTTTCGTTCTGACTATTAAGTTTTGAAAATCCTTCGAAGTGCCTGATCTCAATTTTTCTGTCTCTGATCGTTTTTTCCATCAGCGGCTTAAAAGCATCTCCGAAGGGATCTTTGCCGATAATACCCAACAGAATTATGTTTCTTTTATTTTCATTATTTTTGTTGTTTTCACCTTTTTCCTGTTCGAATTTCCACCCGTCAATGAAATTAACAAACTGGTACATGAAAGTGGCTTTGAGCCGGTACTCATAATTAGGCATATCTTGTGTGGCGGCCGGGGATTTACATGAGAATATGCACATGACCGCAAAACCGGCGATGCCCCAGAGGAACGCAAAGAACGTCACGGCCGCCAAACCGGCGATTCCCGCCATGTGTCTCACGAACTTCATTTTTTTACTTTTACGACACATTTTCTGCAATCCCCAAGATGCTCAGAATCCTATAACGCACTGTGCGACAAACTCATCCTCGCGGTCGCCGTAACCATTATCATGTATAATGCTCTTGCTTATTTTGAAATTGAACATCGGATGTAGTTTCGGATTAGGATAATAGACAAGTCCGATGGTGCTTCTTTTAAAGTCATGCCCGGTGCCGCTGTCCAAATCGGCCTGATCATATCTTACAACCGGCTTGAGAAACGAATTAATCCGATACGACGCTTCTGCATAGAATCCTTTTTTGTCGAGATCTGCCCCACTTGTCTGCTGGTTTGCTTTGACATATTCACCCCTGAGGATGAGTTTATTTTTATCATACTCGACGTGGAAATCCGTGATGGAAAGGTCCTGATTGCCGTCGATGGTATATGCTCCGGTATAGTATGATGCGCCGACTTCCAGCTCTTTAAATGGCTTGAATCCTATTCTGCCTCCCCATGCCTTGCTGCTGTTATTGCTGTCTCTGTTGTTCTGACGCATACTTCGGATGCTGCCGCCTTCTCCGACCGAGCCGTCGGAATTCGCGGGCTGTTCTAAGCCGTTGACGACATAGAATGCATAGTTTAATGATCGTTTTGATGGAAGGTCAAACCCACCTCTTAACTGCACTCCCGTTTCGGCCCATACGATTGGAACGATTTGCCACAGGCAATAAGGTCTGTCGGGAAGTTCATTGGCGTATTCCGGGCTGAGAAACTCGTTAAATCTCCCCATAGGCACCAGGAACTTACCCATTCGTAATATAACCGGTTCAGCTATTTCATAGTCAATAATCCCGTAGCGAACACCGGTATCATCTCCGCCATGCTCATATTCCAACAAGATTTCAGCCGAGAGTCTGTCACCCATATTTGCACCTACGATGATATTGAAATAGTGCATATTGAAAGTATCGATCGGCCTGTCGCGATTGAAGTCATGGTCTCTATAATCCATAACGGCATAACCGTGGATGTAAGGCACAAATCCGAGCTGTTCGAGTTGATTGCCGAACCAGCCGGGTTTGCCGGTCCAGATGTCCACTTCCATAAGCTCATCGATGCTCATATCGAAGATGGCGTCGGAAGACTCATCGGGACAATCCGACATCAACTCCTGTGCCCGAATTCCCTGAGGCAGCAAGATAACTGCGATAAAAGATAAAAGCAATACGTGCTTCACAAATCAAACCCCCATTGGGAAATAATTCCCATGTTGCCTGTGTTACCTTTATTGTCGGCAAACTCCGGGTACAGCTTAAATGTAAACAGCCATATAATCCTAATCTTGATAAGATGTCGTAAAAAAATTACATCACCTCGGGCATAAGGCCGCTGCTTTTTTCCATGTTACCTGGTGCTATCAGGTCTGAGTGTCCTATAATCCGAATGAAAGATAAGTTGAAAATACTCAAACAGGATTAATGAGAAGAAGAGCCGAAGAATAAACTAAAGCGGCAAAAATTTACTTCAGGATTTCGAGACCGACCATGGTGATATCGTCGATTTCGGCCTGCTCGATTTCCCGGTTTTGGATATGAGAATTGAATTCGTCAAGCATTTCAATAACAGGTATATCTTTTACTTTAAGGAACTCTTCGGTAAAACAGAAACCGGCCCGATCATCGAAGCCGCCGACAAGAGAATCGGCACCGTCGGAATATAAAAGCAATTTATCGCCGGGCTGTAGCTGTATCGTTCCCTGGGGGAACTCAGCCTGTTCGAAAACTCCCAGCAGCGAACCTCGTATTTCAAGTTGTTCCGGATATCCACCGGATCTGAGCAGGATCGGGTAAGGATGTCCGGCACGGGCGTATGTCATTTCCAGGGTATTTATATTCAGAAGACAATAACAACAGGTTGCAAACTGATAGCCGGACAGTTTTTGCGCCGCCATTCGTATATTGAGATTTTTTATGACCTCGCTCGGTGAGAAAATGCGATATTTATTCTCAACGGTCTGACGCATAACCAGGGCCTGTTTCAGAAAAATCGTCAACAGCGCAGCCGGCATTCCGTGGCCGACCACATCGGCCAGATAGAAACCTATATGTTCTTCGTCGAGGCGAACGATATCGTATATATCCCCCGAAACCCATTCCGCCGGTAAATAAATCGTACCCCATTTCATTTTATCGCTGTCAGGCAGCTTGGAAGGTAAAAAATCCTTTTGAACAAGACCGGCCAAGCGAAGTTGCTCCGCCAGATTATCTACTAATGCCTTGGCCATATTCATTTGCTCCGCCAGTTTGTTTTTATAGATGATTTTGACCTGCCTTGGCCGGTTGGCAGGTTCGGCAGCCCGCCCTGAATTATTTTTACGATAAGCAAGGTTGGAATTGATTCTCAACCATAACTCATCGAGAGAAAAAACCTCCGAAGTTTCTTCCATGGATAAGTCTGTTTTCGATACTGACAGGGAAGAACTCTCTGCCGGCAGTTCAGGCTGGTCGGTCAGCAGAATTACACCGATATGCTTCGTTTCGAGGGATTCGATAATTTGAATCCCCTGTCGTGAGCAGCGTGCACCCTTGGCGTCGATAACGACTGTTCCTATCGAATCGAGACTATCACGAATCTTCGAAAAGTCTTTTATATGAAGGACGTGGTAAGAGAGCTTTTTTTGGTCGAAAAGCTGCTTGACTTCGTACGGCATTTGATCCCGATTCGTCAGGTATAGAACATCGATGAAGCTTTTTGTCAATCCGATAGAATTATTTATTTCCACTTTTTCCATCTTTTGTCAGTTATATAGGACCTTCAACCGGTATATTCCCGGGAAGTCATTGAATTACAGGACCTCTACCGGTAAAATATCGCTCAAAAACGATAGTTTATCACCTATAACCTAAATTTCGGCTTGTTGGGGGGGGGACTTTGTATTTTCTATAGTTTTTTTCGCTTTTAGCCGGCAAAAATCGCCGAGCCTATGCGTAAAATGGTAGCGCCTTCTTCGATGGCGAGTTCGTAGTCGGAGCTCATACCCATACTAAGCTCGGTAAAGTGCGGGCCTACGATTTTTTCGCCTCGCATCTCGGCAAACAGTTCCGCTGCACGAACAAAACAGGCCCTGACAACGCCCTTGTCACGCGTCAGGGGGGCCATTGTCATCAAACCTGAAAGTTCTATATGTGATAAAGTTTCTATCTGCTCGGCCAGGTGTGTGGCCGCCCCTACCGGAACGCCATATTTTTGAGGTTCGTTGGATGTATTGACCTGCATGAGAACTCTCGGGCGTAAGTTCATTTTCATAGCAGCGCTGTTTATTTCCTCGGCTAATCGAAGCGTATCAACCGTATGTATCAGGGTTGCTATGGGCAAAACCTGCCGGACCTTATTACGCTGTAGATGACCGATCATGTGCCATTTAACTTTTTTAAGCAGTGAGGAATTGCCGTTTTCACCCTGGAAAATTTCGATTATCTGCGAGGAAACCTTTTTAAGCTGCTGGACCCGATTCTCGCCCAGTTCCGTATAACCTGATCGAATGACCTTTTCCACGGCGTCAATAGTGGCCGATTTTGTCACTACGACGAGCTTAACGTCACCGGGATCCCGCCCCGAGCGGGCACAGGCCGATGCGATTGTCTCTTTGATACGTTTTATTCTGTCTGGTATTTCTGCCATAAAAGATTTTTCAACCAAATCCCGGGCTGTAAAACCACCATAAATTAATGATATAAAGAAAATATCAGGAGAAGAATATTTTTTCCAGTATAAAAAAGCAATCACCGGGCAAGTTTTATTGGTTTTTTTCTGTAAAGTTGGTTCCGATACTATACCGATTCTATATATATGTGATGTAATTGCCTGCGTACCGAAGTTTTTATGGGCCTTGAGATTACTGCGGCCTTCATAATCCGGGACGGCTATCTTAGCCCCGGAGACCGGGCAGGCAATTACAGGAACAAAAAAACCCGGGTGACTGCAGAATTGTGGTTTTAAGGGCATAATGTTCAGAAAAAGACTAAAAAAAGCGATTTTAAACTTGATTTTTCGGGATTAAAGTTATATACTTACAATTACAGTGTGAGGTGTAGGAATATTTTGGGGGAGCTTTGTGTGCTCTCTTATTTTTTCCTTGACATGGTTTCAGTATAGGATTATCCTTTGTCGTTCTTTGAAATGGGGCGTTGAAATTGTAACCTGACCAGTGAAATAATGCACTTTCAAGTGCTTTTAAACCTCGGCGAGGCAGCGTGGTCCACCGGTCTCCCCCCCAGCCGGAACCACCACCTCGCCTTATTTTATGCGCTTTTCAGTAATTTTTCCCCTGTTGCAGCGTATGGTGTTTCTATTACTGCCCGCTGACCTGGATTAAAACTGTCCTGCTGCGGGGGCCGTCGAATTCACAGAAGAAAATGCCCTGCCATGTGCCGAGCTGTAAGGTCCCGTCCTTGAGAAGTATCTGCTCGCTGCATCCGACTAAGGAGCTTTTGCAGTGCGAATCGGAGTTGCCTTCGAAATGACGGTAGCCCGGGCGGCGGGGCGGCAGCAATTCTTCCAGTGTCAGGAGAATATCATGCGGGACAGACGGATCGGCGTTTTCGTTGATGGTAATCGCCGCCGTCGTATGGGGGCAATATACGACCACCTGCCCGTCGGAAATGCCGGACTTGCCGACAATCGACTGGACCCGGCTGGTGATATCAACCATCTGGTTGCGGCTCTTCGTGCTTACACTGAATTGTTCCTGTACGATTTTCATAAATTTAATCCAGAAGTCTTTTTAATTCTTCGTTCAATGTTAGGATTGAACGTATTGGTGGATTTCCGAAGCGGCATCCAACATATGTCTCAATCTCACTTTATCTTCATGACTGATATTGAAGTTCGGCATCTCGTATAACCTCATCGCGGAAATACTGGCTTAAGTCCTCGGGAGTCCTCAGGTCAACTTTCCTGCCGATTATTTCTGTAAGTTCCATTTCCATTCTGATAATTGAAAAAAGGCCGGGAGTAAGATCGCGCTCAAATTCAATAAGAATATCTATATCGCTATCCGGCTGTAATTGGCCTCGAATAAGGGAGCCGAAAATCGATAGT
>CAYVXS010000053.1:0-11245 GCA_964454885.1 uncultured Pirellulales bacterium | reverse complement strand
TCCACACCCGGTCGGGATAGACAAGGCCCGATTTACTGATGCTGCATTTTGCGGCCGATGCCATGAGGGAACTTATCAACAGTGGCAGAACTCAATAATCAACTCGAAGCAAACATGCCAGCAGTGTCACATGCCTGCTGTAACCCGGAAAGTGACACAGGCCAAGGATGCGGTGTCAGGCTTGATCGTATCCATAGAAAAAAAAGGAACATTAAGAAAACATACATTCATGATTTATCCCAGGCCTGAAGGGCAGGAAGTATTCGACTTAAAAACAGCTCTCGATGCAAATAATATCATAATAGAGCTTAAAAATCTTCTGCCGCATTCTTTCCCAACGGGGAACTTCGGCGTACAGATAGGAATTTTACGGGCGAGCTTTATCGATGCGGATAATCATGAGCTGGATGTGAACGAAGTTGAGTTCGTCCAGGAGCTTAAGACAAACTTATCTTCGGGCCAATCTAAAAAATGGACGTTTAATATACCCCCGGCAGCGGTCAAATTGAAAGTCCTGCTGTTTCGCCGGGGTCGTGCAGGGAAAAATCAGGTGGAACTTCTTAACCGGGAGGTGCCCCTGTCATGAAAGAAAATCGATATCGTCGGTTTACACCAACAGAGGTTATACTCCACGCGTTGCATGCCGTCATTTATCTGGTACTTCTTGTCACCGGTGTAATCCTCTGGTTGCAGCGAACGCTGGAAAATGACTGGATATCACCCCGGCCGGTTTCATTAATCCACCGTATCGTGGGGATTGTTCTGGTGATATTCCTCCTGCAGGTATTATTTCTAAGTGTAATCGCCCCTTCTTTTCGTATTATATGGAGAACTATCTCCGAAGCCTTTAACTGGGGATTACGTGATTTTATCTGGCTTGTCAAAGTCCCCTTTCATTTCCTTATACACAAGATTACTCTGCCTCCGTCGGGTAGATTCAATCCCGGGCAGAAATTGAATATACTTGTCATCCTGATCACGGTTACAGGTCTTAGTTTGTCGGGTATCTGGATGATTATTGTGCCGGATGCTCTTGTGGCGTGGTATATCCATATCGTATGTTTCAAGCTCGGATTGATTTTTCTCGCTCTTCATCTTTACCTGACTTTGGTTAATCCTTCAACTCGCAAATCAATTACAGGCATGATAACAGGGTATGTTTCATTGCAATACATGAAGGTACATCATCCACTCTGTCTCGAAGAACAGGTTTCAAAAGAGCATCACATCCATGTACATCGGTTACCTGCGGTTTTAGTCGGATTCGTAATATCATTTGTACTGTTGCTGGGGATATATCTTTATGGGCCTGAGCGATTTACACATCAGGCACAAAAATGGGCTCAGTCAAGAGGAATGCTCTCGCTGATGCCGGGCTCTTTGACTTCGAGTCATGCAGAGGTAATCACGGACCAGGAATGTTTGAAATGTCACAATCTTGAGAATCGTTCTTCTTCCGATAAATGCATAGTATGTCACGAACTTATCGCAGAGAGAATCCGGGATAATTCCGGATATCATGGAGGATTCACAGGCGTCTGTACCGATTGCCACAAGGAACATCAGGGATTATACGCGGACATTCGGCCCTTTGACAAAGACGCATTTAACCATCGACAAGCCAACTTCCATTTGATCGGGAAACATGCGGAGCTGGATTGTGAACAGTGCCATAAAATGCAGTCAGAGAATACATCGACTGAAACCATCCCGGCAAAAATTCGTTACATAGGAATCGAGTACGAAACATGCAGCACTTGTCACGAAGATTCTCATAACGGCCAAATGAGCCACACATGTTCGACATGTCACTCGGAACAGGGATGGAAGGGTAAATCTCTGGTTTTTTCGCATAATGAGCATGCTTCGTACCCCCTGGATACACTTCACGCCGCATTATCCTGCGACTCATGCCATCAAACAACCGCCCAGGGAGTTCTTTATCGCCCCCTGGAAAAGAAATGTGAATCCTGCCACAGTGTACAGTCTCTGGCTATGCAGGGTATAACAACTTTGCAGAAGAAATCTTTAGAGCCGGACCCGCATTGGAAACGGGTGGCATGTACCGACTGCCATGATACGAGTGTCGCTAACCAATCCACGAGGGATTATGCCAATCGATGTGTTGCATGTCATAATGAAGATTACGGTCAGCTTTATTATAACTGGTTAAAAACCGTTGACGACCACATTTCACAGGCTGATGAAAAAGTGCCGGATGAAATAATTAAGCAAATCGAGGCGATAGGATTTCATCATATCCGGTTGTCGACATCATTGTGGAAAGATACGATTAAAAACGGGGAAGATAAATCCGATTCGAGATAATACTCTTAGCGATACCAACAAAATAGTTGCTTATTCCTTCTAAAAATTACACCTTGGTAAATTACATTTCCCTTCCGGTCGTGTTTGGTGCATCAGAGCACTTGACATGGTCAGCCTGTGCCTTTTAGGTGAAAGATAAATGATAATCAAGAGCTAAAAGTGATATTTTAAGACTTAAAAAATAGCCCCAAGGGGATTCGAACCCCTGTTGCCGGGTTGAAAACCCGGTGTCCTAGACCTGCCTAGACGATGGGGCCGACCAAAATTACTCCAAACTGATTGCTTCTTCAGGGCAGACATCGACGCAAACACCACAATCAATGCAGGCTTCGCTATCCACGACCGCCTTTTCATCGGACATGCTTATAGCTTCGCTCGGGCACTCTGATATGCAAGATTCGCAACCAGTGCATTTTTCTTCATCTACTTTTGCCGCCATTTACAAAACCCTTTCAAAAAACAATATTATAACGACTTTTATAAAAATCACCTACTAAATGAAAACGGAATGTTACAGAATTATGTCGATTTTACAACCAAATTTTTTAAAGAAAATTACTCTTTAGCCCTTAATTTCATAAAATAAATCCCCTATTATACCGGTATGATTAGTTTTACAGCTCCCACATCCAACCCTATCAGCAATTTAAGAGGCGTTTCAAAGATAATTCCATATTCAAAGCGAATTACGTAATTCCTATCCGATTGGTTCATAGGATGCTTTTATTACAGGAACCGGATTCAGCGAAAATCCAAGGGGAGCGGATTTGCTCAGCAAAATTGCCATATTACGCACGTATTCGTTCAAATCCTTCTGTGCCACCCAATCAAGAACCTTCTCGAAACCGCTTTCGGGATTTTCAGCCAATAAATAAAGGGCCATCAAACGTACAGGCCAGTGAGCATTATTCAAATCCTCAGAAACCGCACTTATTAATGTATAATCCAGAGGCAAAGAAAGCATATCAGCCATCGTATGCACTTTCACGGGCCATTCACTCTCGGCAGGATTCAATAACAAGCCGTATTGATGCGACAGGCCGGCTTTTAACGAATCCGTCATACCATTCACATACATTATATTATATGGCGGTATGCGATTGGAAAAAGCATGCTGCTCTTTTAACAGCCCGGTGAAAAGCTCCGCCGTCTGTATCTTTTCCTCAAGCCGGCCGGGAGAAACCAGGCTGTTCAATCGATCCGACAGAAACTGACTTGTCAGTTTAATACCGGGACGCTGAATGCGAACCTGTTTTGGAATTATATAAGTTAATCGGTTTGTAACCGACCCGTCGGGACTTACCACCGGATCCAGGTAAAGCGTAAATTCTATATCCAGAGTCGCCTGCGGATATCCCATTAATACATCTCTCAGTTGGCCTCTCACAAGCTGTAAAGGAATCAACATACTCCGGCCCGGCTCGATAAGCAAAGTGGTCCGGACCTTTTTGGAAATAAGGCCGGGTATTTTCAATCGAATATCTCCGGCAACCTGGGCATCGATCCTGATACCGCCGGTAAAAAGACCATCATCAGTTATCACCAAAGGCTCGGGAGAATTGTTTCTTATTGCAGCAACACCTTGGAATTCGCCGCCATAGTTAAAATCGTTTCCCCGGATACCGAATTCGACCGAAATAATATTCTCCGGCCTGGTAAACGGCGGAACAAGCGCCCGGCCGAAGGTATTTTCAAGCACTCTCAGAACAGATTCCGGATTCACAGGTGGACTATACTGCTGCCCCTGCTGCGCCAGTATCTCTTTTGCACGTTCGGCCGCAAACGAGCCCGGATCTCTTGCTATCGCAGTTCGCAGATTCTCAATCGCCTGGTCCTTTTGACCTTCTGCAAGTTGAATCTGAGCCATAGCCAAATCCGAGATCTGGTTACTCTTGAAAGTTTTGAACAGCGGCTTGGCCGTTTCATACTCACCGTTAAGCACAAGGGCATAGACCATTAACGATGTCGCCACAGCCGAATTTTGCTGGGTATTAAAAGCCTGCTGGGCCCAAACCAGAGCCTGATCCTTAAGCGGCACGATAAAGCAATAGAACCATGCCAATTGCGTCGCATCTACCTGCTGCAAATCACCGGTCAACGGTTCAGAAAGGTTGTCTGAATCTTGCTTCTGATTATGCATTATTATCTGTCTGGCCTTTTGTTCGGCGTCCTGGATTATCTGTGTGGCCAAATCGCCGTTGTGGAGCTTGATAGCCGCCGCCCTGCCGGCGATAGCCTCAAGACGTAAATCGAATTTACCCGTTCTACGAATACGCTCGGCAATCTCTATACATTTGGATTGGTTCTTCTGTGAATTATAGCAGCATATCGACCAGGGAATATAAATACGGGAAGAAAGAATATCGGCAGGATACAGATATGTGAATAATTCAGCACAATATTGATAAGCGGCCGCGGCTAAATCGTAAAGCTGCAACTGCTCGGCGTGTTGTGCGAACGCAATGGCCGCTTCGATATCCACGGGATTCTCACGTACCGCCAGTCTGAGGCGTTCGAGAAGCAAGGCCGGCTCAATCTGCTCGGGCGCAAGTTCGGCTAACTTTGCAAAGGCAGCTTTGTTGTACCTGTTGTTTTTATAGGCCCGTATTAGATAGGACTCGGCAGCCTCCAAATTCGGCTCATCGGCCTTCAAAAATCCAAGCAATGTATCCAGCTCGGAACCGAGAACGACGTTTCTGTTCGCAATAGTCCCCAACATGGTCTCGAGCAATTTCTGCTTCTGCTCGGGAGAATCCTGCCTTTCGAGCAGATAATAAACCGCCTTTCTCGCCACCTCGAGATCGGCGAACTCATCGACATATTCCATAAGCAAATTATAGACTAAACCGGAGTAGTCACGCTCAACGTCACGGCAGGCCAAATCAATCAATAAAGGACGAATGGCGGGATTATTCCTGTCAAGCTCCATAGCGGCTCTCAGGAATATAATAGCCTGTTCAATTTGGAGGTCCTGAATTCCCTGGGTATCAGCAAGGTCATAAGCCAATTCATAGAAAACTTTCCCGACAGAAGGTGACACAAGCACATCACTACCCGGCAGCATATTCGATCGATAAACAGGGCCGCCTGTAACTTCGCGGCCGGGTTGCCGTATTGACGCTGCAGGTGTAATTCCCCGGGCGGAAGCTAAAAGGGAGCTAAAAAGAAGAAATAAAAATACTAAAAAAGACAATCTTCCCTGCATTTGTCCATCCCGAAGATACAGCTTAAAAATATCCCCTTGCTTTACTAATTCAAAAATATATTACATAAATCCTTGTAGTTTCAATACTATTATATATCAATTTTTGTTTGCACACAAATACTGTTTCTATAAGTAGTATAACTTTCCTGCCTTTAGTCCAGGATACAGGAAAACAGCCGCAGAGAAATATCTTAATCGAGGATCTTTTTGCCGGACAACAATGAAAGCATTTCAATACGCAGGAACTTTGCGCTCAATATATACACAAAAGCAGCCAAAGGTACAACCAATAGAAGCCTCAGGCAATTGTATAATCTAATCCCGGGTAAGCCTTTCATCAAAACAATGACCGCACCACAGGCCAGCCACATAATAAAAGTGGCAATAATAGTCTTGATTAGAGTAACCGCCAGACCCTCCAAAACGTCCCCGCCCAATCTTCTTCGAAGCTCAATCGTTAAAATGACAACCTGTATATAGGCACAAATTGCCGTTGCGGCCGCCAATCCGGCACGTCCAAGGAACCATATAAGGGTCATATTTAACAGAATGTTCGCAACTACCGCCACCAAAGCGCTTCGCATAGGTATTTTCGAATCCTGCATCGAATAAAACGCCCTGGCAAGAACCTGCTGGGCAAAATACCCGCACAATCCCAGCGCATAGAAATCCAGTGTTTGCACAACCTTTCTTGTATCTTCGCTTGTAAAATGACCATGCTGGAATGCAGCCTCTATAAGCGGCCCGGCAACAATTATTATCCCGATTGTCGCCGGAAGCGCTATAAAAACGGTCCCACAGATACCTTTTGATATAGTTAATCGCAAAGCCGTAAAATCCTTCCTCGCGACATCGGCGCTCATCACCGGAAATATCGCAGTCGCAAGCGATATCCCCAATACTCCCAGCGGCAGTTGATAAAGACGCTGGGCATAATACAAATGCGAGACCGAGCCCCGCCACATGGGGTATGCAACCTGATGCCCCAGCAATTCGAAAAAACGTCCCTTCTCATCCGAACCGGAGAACCACCATGCAACAAGGTCATCGGCAAGAGTATTCATTTGTGTGACCGTCAGACCGATTATCATCGGCCCCATGAGAAATAATATTTTTTTGAAAGATGCAGTATGCACATACCATGCCGGTCGAATGGAAACACCCGAACGGCGAAGAGGCTGAATCTGTATCGCGATTTGTATTATACCAGCCACGAGAACCGCAACAGCCACACAAAACAGTTGCTGCCTGCTGTCGAATTTAAGCAGCCATGCCGTGAACATAATCGTCCCGATAATGAAAATGTTAAGAACAATAGGCGCCAGGGCGGGCATGGCAAAATGCCTGTGGACATTAAGTATCCCGGCCAGAATCGCCACGAGACATACGAACAACATATATGGCAGCATGACTGAGCTAAGTGACAATATCAACTGTGTTTCATCTGTCCCGGCAAAAAATTTGTAATACAGCCAGATACCCGCTTCACCAAACAGGACCAGAGAAGCCAATATTACAAACAGGACGGTTACAACCGTATTGAGCAGCTTCGCAGCCTGCTCAGGCTCATTATGAAGAGCCTCACTATAAACGGGAATGAACGATGCTGACGCCGCCCCTTCGCCGAAAAGTCTCCGGCTGAGATTGGGAATCCGAAATGCGATGATCCAGGCGTCAAGCAATCCGCCAGCACCGAAAAAATGGCCGTAGGCGATATCACGAACCAGGCCGAAAATCCTGCTCAGTGCCGTAAGGGAGGCAATTTGTCTAAAACCTCGTATCATAAGAACATACAATGTCGAATAATTACAGTTTACTCCCGGTTTTGAGGAACTAAATCATATCTTGCGCGCCAGGTTGAAGGGTCTGCATCGCCCGACATTATTTAATAATCCCACCGCCATCATACTGACCAGCAGGCTTGAGCCGCCATAGCTGACCAAAGGCAACGTCAATCCTGTAATCGGCATAATGCCCATTGTCATACCAATATTTATTATCACTTCCACAACAAACATCGATATGATACCAACAGCAAGCAATCTACCGAACGGGTCCGTATTATTAGCTGCGATTTTAAGCCCGCAACCAATGATAATAACATACAGCATAAGCAAACCCAGGCAGCCCCAAAAGCCCCATTGCTCGGCGATGATGGCAAAAATAAAATCATTATGCCTTTCTCCGAGAAAGTTGTATTTAACAAAAGGCCCCCGCCGATAGCCGTATCCCGTGCCGGAATTTACACTGCCGGAAGCAACGGCATATTTTGAACGAATTAAATGATATCCCCAATCAGTTTTCCACTGTCTTTCGGTGAATTTCGTACCGACAAGCAGCTCACCCAGCCATTCATGTTTTTCAGCCTTATCACGCATCCATGCACTTTGCAACAATACACTGCTGATTCTTTCCCGCTGATAAGGCCGCATTTTTAACCACAGTAAAGGGCTGACGAGAACCGCCATAAGAATAATAATTAAAAGATGCCTGACCCTCGCCCCGGCGATAAAGAGCATCGCAAACAGAATCGGCATCATCAATAATACCGTCCCGAGGTCCGGCTCAAGTAAAATAAGCATCATCGGCAGTAGGGTTAGAACAAATGGCCCGATGAGAGCTTTGAAGTTACGATAATTACTTCGATACCGAAGATACCAGGCAAGCGTCAATATATACGCAAGCTTAAAAAATTCCGATGGCTGAACTCTGGGCAAACTGTCATGGAAAACCAGCCAGCGGTGAGCATAAGTTGAACTTTCAGGTGCAAAAGGTAGTGGAATTACGTATCGGCTGATAATCAAATAAGACAGGGCTGCCAAACCCAGGGCGAATATCCAGTAACTAACCGCACCGAATCGACGATAATTAATTAAATTTATTAATATAAAACAGACCACCCCAAGTACCGCGAATTCAAGCTGATTTTCCCAATAACCGCCCAACTCCTTCTCAATCTGACTGATCGGACCTGAATCTGCGGGATGGCCGACCGAATAAATAGTCACTATCCCGATAGCAACCAGTATTAAAGTGGTTACTAACAGGCACAACCTCACAACAACCAGACGTCCCTTCAAGAAGTTGTACATAGCGCTAACATTAACACAGAGCGGGCGAAAATCCACACAAGAACGAAAAAATCACAAAAAAACTCATTTTTCACCTAAAAAAACACCGCTCAAATCCTTATATTTATCGAGATTTTACCATATAAAATACTTAACTCATATTTCTATCAGCCATTATGTAAAATAGACAAAATACTTTCAATTAATTTCAGCCCCGGTAACAGGACCATCCACCTGCACTTATATCCTCAAATGGTTACCGGCTGGCTGTTATTGACGAATTTATCGGGACATTTTCAAAATTTAGGTAAAATTTTCTTGAAATATTTTAAAATGTATGTTAATATACGTTAAATCTTTATAAAGAAGATTTTTACATGAATTCTACATTCGATTTCCACCCATTGGTGAGAAAGGAGTAGGCTAAAGTCAAGGTTTAAAGTGTCCCGGCTGTCGATGCCGGTCGGCCATGCTCGAATAATTTACACTGTTTCATTACTACATTCGAGCAGGCGAATGTCATCATAAATTACATAGAAAAGAGAACCAGGATTGTGCAGGGCCCGCAGCTCTGCAAAGAGAAAGAGAAGAAAAGATAAGGAAAGGGTAGAATAATGAGAAAAGTGTTTTTCCCCGTGTTGGTAGTTATGCTTGCTACCCCTGCATGGGCCACTATCAACATAACCGCTAATCATTTGGGTGACGGAGTGGTCGCGATAGAATATTCCGGAACGGAGCTGGCCAGAGCTTTCGCACTGGACATCACAATCGATGCAGGTGTGATTGAAAGTATCGACAGTTTCGCCAGAGGCGACGACAACAACGGCTACGGCATTTTCCCCGCAAATTTCAGCCGCTATATCACCGTCCTCGATACGGGCGATGTGGAAAGCTGGGACGAGAGCGAATACAGTCCCGTTGCCGATGCCAACGACCCCGGCGCGTTAGGCGGCCTGGGCACAAGCGGCATCACAATCGAGATGGGCTCGCTCTATACCACTAACGCCCCACCGCTATCGGGCACACTATGCAGGATTAAAGTCACCGAATCCTGTCTGCTGACCGTCACAACAAATGCGACTCGCGGCAACGTAGTGCTCGAAAATGCCACCGAAGCGGATGTGGATTTAACCGGTGCAACGGATTACCAGGTCACTATCGGCGCATCAACCGCTTACACAGGCGCGCATCCCGAGCAGTGGGAAGCGGTCGGCAAGCCGGATTGCTGGATCTCCAGTATTAATCCGAGACAATGTCACGGTGATGCGGACGGAACCGCCCAGGGCAAGCAGCAATTCTGGGTCTCCACCAACGACCTGGATATCCTGATTGCGGCCTGGAACAAGCCGTTAAGCGAGCTTACAGGGAACCAGATATGTGCGGACTTCGACCACATGCCACAGGGCAAACAGGAGTTCCGTGTTTCCACTAATGATCTGGATATTTTAATTGCCAACTGGAATAAGGCCGGCAGTCCGACTGCGGATTGTCCATAAAAAACCTCCTGGCAATATAGAGTAGTGATGAGAAGATATATTCCTGCTGAAGGAATATATATAAAAAATAGAGAAAGGAGAAGATGATGAAAAGATTAGTGGCTTTGTTGTTGGTTCTTGGTCTGGCCTCGACGGCCAACGCCGTGATGATTCAGGTCGATGGGGTTTCTGCTAATGACGTGGAAGTTATGGAAGGCGAAACCGCATTAATAACAATTGTCGGCGACGATGCTTCGAGCTGGCTGGGTTACATCATTGTCAATGACGGCGGAGCAGGAGCATTAACCAATGTCGAAATCGGTCCTGCTGCTGGAGATTTAGCCGCCGCCGAACCTTATAGCGAAGCTGGCTGGGGAGCCGGTTACATGCTAACAGCAGCCGAAAGCCCGGGCAGCAGCTCGCCCATCAGTGAGGGTTCTCAATTCTACGTCAATTATTCGAGTGGATCTGCCGGACAGAATGCTACCATTTCGCTGTACCTCGATCCGGATTATTCGATGCCCGCCGCTTCGGTGAATATCTCTATAGTTCCCGAGCCGATGACGATTGCATTGCTCTCTCTGGGTGCTTTGTTCCTGCGCAAACGCAAATAGAACACCGCAGGTAGTTATAATCTAAAAAAATTCGTTATTAAAGAGATAAGCCTCTTGGGCTTGTCTCTTTTTTTATTGTGCCTGAGAAGGATATTTCCTAAAATGAGCGCATCCTTTACAATAAATTTTCGAAGAAAAGTTAAGGTTCGAGTTATGAGGCGATTGTTACTATTGCTGGGCTGTTTGTTGTTGGTATCACTGCACACCGGCTGCCGGAACAACATAAAAGACAGCGGCGTAGAGGTGACAGTCGAGGATGAAGGTCAATTCCCCTCCTTTCTCGTCGGAACGTGGAGAGCGGACCGGGGCGGATGGGAATTCACCTTCGAACCCGATGGGGAAATTTCCTCGGCCGTCGTCAGTATAGGCAGAGTCAGACTCAAACCCGGCCGAAAAACAACCGTCCCGATGGAAATGGGAGGCAAAGGAACCTTCATCCCGGGACTCTGGACCGTCCAATATTTGCCGGACCAGCGACAGCTTATCGTGGAAATCTCCATCGAGAGCTTCAGTGTCGAATTGGGAGAAAACACCATCAAAGGCCGAACGCGT
>CAYVXS010000052.1:0-11256 GCA_964454885.1 uncultured Pirellulales bacterium | reverse complement strand
GTTGGGCATATCGATATTTTTGATTAATATCGGCTTTAAAAACACAGGCAACATTCAAAGTAATAAGGTCGGCTAAGATGAGTCTATGATGTACATTTATATACGCATCAATGACGAGCAGCAGTAATACCATCCGGGTACAATACGAAGATTTCTCTCTATATTGACGGGGTACAATCCACAAACATCTTCGGAGGTACGGCAGTGAACCTGTAGCGGCTCACAGCCACCTTCTTATACCCGATGTAATAAATGTAAAGACCTCAGTGTCATTTAACCACAGGTTTGTCACATACTGATACCTGGGGCCTTTTAAAGCAAGATGTCGATGTGTGTAAATATGCTCAACATTACCCAGCGTTGATTGTCATGCCGATATCACTTATGAGATTGCGTCTTATTAGTTTATGCCCTGCCGAGGGTTTTCATATATTTCTTGGACTTGCGCAAACCCATCCGTGAAGCTTTCTTCTTGACCGCATCCGTCGGTCGTCCCAGCTTTTTGGCTATTTCGGCTGTAGGAGTGTTCCCGAATAGTTTCTTGAGCAGGGTAATATCAGCCTTTGACCATAAACCTTTTGTCATTTTCTTTTTCGCTTTTTTCTTTTTGGCCATAATATGCCTCCTTTCATTCTGACTG
This sequence comes from uncultured Pirellulales bacterium, assembly GCA_964454885.1. Taxonomy (GTDB): domain Bacteria; phylum Planctomycetota; class Phycisphaerae; order Sedimentisphaerales; family Anaerobacaceae; genus JAFGPS01. Next base: position 10,616 of record CAYVXS010000052.1, on the reverse strand, counting down.
GTCATTTCAGCTCGCATAGAATTTGCGATTATTGTAAATAGTGATGTGGCAATAATCAAACATATTTTACCCCCTGGGCGAAAAAAAGGTTTATCCTTCTTATTCTGTCCTAAATATGGTTGAAAGCGTATGATTTATTAATTTTTAAGACTTCAGAGATATTACGCTCGTTCGTTCACGGCAAAAGTATGTCACGACATATTCCGGTGACCTTTCCAGATAAGATAAGGGATATGGTGAAAAAGTCAATCGAATATATTGAAGAACATCCGAAAAAAACTCTGAGTAGTCCCGGGAGGTTTCCAAAAAGGCGGGTATCATCACTTGTTCGACATCGGACGGGCATCAGCCAAATCCGCTTTGTTGGAATTCCTGGTTCCGGGAATTCAACATGTCTCTGCGACTGTTTTGATTCGATAATGGTGTAGTATTTCAGAATCGGGGTATAATTGTTATTTTCTTTAAAATATCACCGGGGAGCATAATTAACAGCGATATTGCGACGTAATGGAGTGCGACCTAATAAAAGCATTACCCTTTTTACTCGGACGTAAAATATGTAAATTATTAATTTATAAGATGTTAAATCTGTCACCGTCCTGTTCTGTGCCTGTGAGTTAAAATCGGGCCATTTAATGGATTGGGAAATTTTCCCGAGAGAGCGTAAAATTATAAAAATACAGTACTTGACTTGCGTTTTAATATGCAATAGCATACCCTTTTCTGACTTTTACTGGTCTAAAAAAAGTCTAAAGATAACGAGATGAATTCAACATCTATTCAGGAGAGTCGAAATGGAGCAAATTAAAGTTCTGTTAAACGAGAGTGATATTCCCCGACAATGGTACAACCTCGCGGCGGATTTGCCGACTCCGTTACTGCCTCCGCTCGGGCCGGATGGAAATCCAGTTTCGCCGGATATGCTCGCTCCGGTGTTTCCTATGAATTTGATTGAACAGGAAGTCAGTGCCGAGAGGTGGATTGATATACCCGAGGAAATTCTCAATATTCTTTACCGCTGGCGGCCGGCGCCTCTTCGAAGGGCGGCTTATCTCGAAGAGTATCTCGGAACACCAGCCAAAATATACTTCAAGGACGAGAGTGTCAGCCCGCCGGGAAGTCACAAACCGAATACGGCCGTCGCCCAGGCATGGTATAACAAGCAGTTCGGCATCGAAAGATTAACCACCGAAACGGGGGCCGGTCAGTGGGGCAGTGCTCTTGCGTTTGCCTGCAAACTGATTGGGCTTGAATGCAAGGTCTTTATGGTCAGAATCAGTTTTGACCAGAAACCGTTCAGAAAAATGATGATGTCCGTCTGGGGAGCGAATTGCGTCGCCAGCCCGAGTTCTGAAACAAATGCCGGAAGAAAAATCCTGGAAATAATGCCGGACACCCCGGGCAGTCTGGGGATTGCAATAAGTGAGGCCATCGAGCAGGCCGTCACCGATAAAAGCGGCAAGACACGCTATTCGCTCGGCAGCGTGCTCAATCACGTGTTGCTGCACCAGACAATAATCGGTCTCGAAGCGAAAAAGCAGTTAGAGATGGTTGGTATCAAACAACCGGATATAGTCATCGGTTGCGCCGGCGGCGGCAGTAATTTTGCAGGTTTGTCCTTCCCGTTTGTCGCCGACAAAATCAACGGCGCCGATATCAAAATTATCCCGGTCGAACCGACGGCATGCCCGACGATGACCCGTGCGCCTTTCGTTTATGATTTTGGTGACACGGCGTGCACGACTCCGCTTCTGGCGATGCATTCGTTGGGACATTCGTTTGTTCCGCCTCCGATTCATGCCGGCGGATTGCGTTATCACGGCATGGCGCCGCTGGTTTGCCAGGCCATTGTCGAAGGACTCCTGGAACCGAGGGCTTATCATCAGTTGCAGTCGTACGAGGCCGCGGTGACATGGGCCAGGACCGAAGGATTCATCCCCGCACCGGAAACAAGCCAGGCCCTCGCAGCCGTAATAGACGAAGCGAAAAAGGCCAAAGAAGAAGGCAAGGAAAAGGTGATATTGTTCAACTACAGCGGACACGGCCTGATGGACCTGACCGGATACGACGCATATCTCAGCGGCAAGCTTACCGATTACGAGCTTCCGGACGAAGAAATGAATAAGTATCTCAATGAGCTCGAAAGTCTGCCGAAAGCCGAGATGAGAAAAAGTGGTAAATGGTAGAAAATTGTATTTCGACATTTATCTTCAACGAATATATGGAAAAAAGGTAGTAATGGAATTGTTTGAAAGGAGACTATTATGAGAAGGCAGATACTAATAGGTGCCGTTGTTTTGCTGGCCGCGGCTTCTATGAGCTATGCTCAGGGACAGGGGATGGAGATGACGCAGGGGCCTCAGATCAAAGGTACAGCCAGCCTGACATACACAAGTAAATATGTATGGCGGGGCTTCAATGTCTTCGGATCCAAGAGTGCTGTGCATCCGATGGTAGATTTATTTATGCCGGATTACAGCGTCGGTTTCAGTGTCGAGGGACACAGAGCCTCATCCGGCTACGAGCTTACCGAACGCTGGGATTATTCGTTGTATTACCTCGGACAAATGTTTCAGGGGGAATCCTACGAAATGAATTACCGGCTTGCTTATGTTTACTATAACTACCCGGATTTAAGCAGCCATACTACGGGCAGCATAGACCTCCAGGAAGGACATGCAGTTATGTCTTTCCCAAAACTTACAGGCATAGAAGGCCTGGTCCCCACTTATGTTCTTGTCAAACTGATGCCGGTTAACAGCGGAACCATAGTTGGGGCGAATTCTCCGTCGGGAGGCACCGCTTCCGGTTGGGCGCATATTTTCATGCTGGACTATACGGTGCCTGTGCATTGTCCATTTACCGGGGTGGACAGGAAAGTGAATTTCCACTCGGAATTTGTCTGGAACGACGGCGTAGCACCTGACGGCGGCAATTCTCCTGTCAAATACGGGCTACGGGGTCCTGCGGACCATGACTGGTCGAATGCCGTTTTCGGTGTTTCAACAAATTACGAAATCGAGGATAATCTTTTCTTCACTCCGGGATTTTATTATCAATCCTCGTGGGATGATTCGGTTAACCCGAGCGATCAATATTGGGTCAGCCTTGGTATGTCCTATAAATTCTAAGATGACTGAAAAACCGGAAACTTGATATTTCAATAAAGGGCTGATTTTTTCAAATCAGCCTTTTTTATTAGCTGTGAAATTCTGTTTGCAGTGTAAAGACAAGATTCTAACAGATTCGAAGTTCGCAAAGATGCTGACATTGGTAAATACGAACAGGATGGAGCCGGCAATCGGGCCGATAGGTCTGGATTACGTTGCCTCTTCGGCCCGGAGGGCGGGTATAGAAGTGGAAATTCTCGATCTTGGTTTGGTTGAAGAGCCGGCCGAAGCTATGGCGGAGTATTTCGACGGGCGAAATCCCGGGCTGGTCGGGCTTTCATTTCGAAATTCCGACGATTGTTTTTGGCCCAGCGCCGACTGGTTTGTGCCGGATTTAAAAAACACCGTTGAAAAAATCCGGCTCCTGACCGATGCCCCGATTGTCGTCGGCGGTGTGGGGTTTTCGATATTCGCCCGATCGATTTACGAATATGCGGACATTGACTTTGGGATATGCGGTGACGGCGAAACTGCGATAGTGGCCCTTTCCAATCAGTTGCAGGGGGGACGAAATTTCGCCGAAGTCCCCGGCCTGATATGGCGGCAGGATAACAAAATTATTAAAAATCCACCTTCCTGGCCGAATAGTATTTCAACCGGTGCAGAGCGTGATTTTATCGACAATCGAGCTTATTTCCGAAGGGGGGGACAGTGCGGCATCGAGACCAAGCGCGGCTGCAATCGCCACTGCATATACTGCGCCGATTCGTTGGCTAAAGGGACAAAATTGCGGCTGAGAAATCCTGCCGATATTGCCGACGAAGTGGAAGCTTTATTGCGTCAGGGAATCGATGTGCTGCATCTTTGCGATGCCGAATTCAATGTTCCGCGAAGTCACGCTTATGCTGTTTGTGAGGAATTTATCAAACGCTCACTCGGGGAGAATGTCCGGTGGTATGTGTATATGTCACCGTCCCCGTTCGATTCGGAATTAGCCGATGCGATGGCCCGCGCCGGATGTGTCGGGATTGATTTTACGGGCGATTCGGCCTCCGATTTGATGCTCGAAATTTATCGCCAGCAGCACAGCCGTCAGGACCTTGCCACGGCGGTCAAATTGTGCCGGGACAATAATATCGCCGTGATGATCGACCTGTTGCTGGGCGGTCCCGGTGAAACACCGCGAACCGTTCGGGAAACAATCGAGTTCATCAAGAAGATTGATCCCGATTGTGCCGGTGCTACGCTGGGAATGAGAATTTACCCCCGAACCGCAATGGCGGAAATGGTCGCCGCCGGGCTTTTGCCGCCAAATTCAACCATCAAAAGGAAATATGACGGGCCTGTCGATTTGCTCAAACCCACTTTTTACATATCCCAGGCTTTAGGTGAGAATCCCGCCGGTTTGGTGAAAGAGTTGATTGCCGGCGACCGGAGATTTTTCGAACCTGCCGATGAGGCCGACATGCGGGAATTAAAGGACGGTGACACTTCCGATTATAACTACAACCAGAACGAGCCGCTGACTCAGGCGATTGAAAAAGGCGCCCGTGGCGCGTATTGGCATATTTTGCACCAACTTAGAACGTAGGATTCGATTTTCTTACCTCTTGAGTGACAGAATCGCCGCTCTGCAAATCAATAAAAAAAGGGCCTGTATCGAACGAATCAATACAGGCCCTAAATGAGTAATTAAGGTATATCAATAATACGACTGCCTGTTAAGAATCTTATTGCCCCTGGGGCAGATACAGCCGTATATCATCAATAAACACGGTACCTATACCACCGGAAGTTCCTGTTTTCTCGAATCCGATAACTAATGCAGTGACATTATTGAGGTTTACACTAAGGGTCGTCAGGTCAACCGAAAATTCCTGCCATTGAGCCTGAGTCAGCTCCCCGTCATACGTCACCTTGGCGCCGTCAACTTTAACGTACATCTGTTCGGTAGTAGAGTTATTAGGGTCACCGTAGAACCAGATTGATAAAGTCTCGACACCGATAGCCGCCCAGTTTCCGCCGACAGCCAGATTTGCAGGATTCACTGTAACCTCCGAGATATTAGCCGTGCGGTTATCGTACGTCACCGGCACCGACTGGCTGCCGCCATGGACGATATCCGTCTCAACGAAGTGCTCACCGTTGGCAAAATCAGGAGCGGGGTAACCTACGGTAGAACCGTTTACGTTGGGATTGGCATAGCCGTCCGACCATGTCAAATATATCCTGTTGCTGCCTTCCTCGCTTTCATTGATATCGTTGTAGGCCTCGAAGTCGTCAATAATAACAAAGTTACCCGTAGTGAAGCTCCAGACGTTCCCAATCCACGGACTATTCGGATTCGCATCGTTGACCTCGTCGATGCGCCAGTAATAGGTCGTATCGTATGCGAGAATTCCCGGATCGAAGCTCTCGGAGCCGATGTCACTGGTGGTTTTATATTCAGGTGACGTTGTGGTAGCGTTCCTTATAGCTTCTTCATCTGTACCGAAATATACGTTGTGTTTCGCGGCATATTTACCAGCAATCCAGCTCAGAGTCGGCTCTATCTGTACGTCAATCGCCCCGTGAGCCGGACTCGGGCCTGAGGCGGCTACCAGCTCGACCTGGTCGAACGGTATCAGGCTGGTTCCCGGAATAATTTCCTGAATATCATTACTGTCGGGACCGCTCCATGCAACCGAGAGATTGTCATAGCCCCAGCCTTTTTTATGCAGCACCATGATATAGTACAAGCTGCCGTTGCCTTCCAGGTGAATGGGATCTGATTGCTGAACGGGATATTTGTCCCATTCTCGCGGTTGCGTCCACCCTGCTCTGCCGTCTTCGCCGTCCACGAAGGCGATAATGGAAGCGGTGGACGGATGGCCACCGAACCAGAGCTGGCTGTTCTCGCCGCTGGCGATCCAGAAAGTATAGTCACCCGAGTTGCGTATATAGAGCCAGCCGTGGACGCGGGAACCATATTCCGATATGGCCATGTGTGGTGCCTCAAAGCTGGTCAGGTAGCCGGTCGAGCTTGGATTGTCCGGGAAATTCGGGTCCTCGGTCAACTCGGCAACGGTGCCTCCTGCTATCCCCTCGTACAATTCACGCGTGATAGATCCGAGCCCTTTTATCGGCACTGTCGTGAAACTCCAGACGTCACCTTTATATATGGTCGAGTCGGCTCCGACTTCGTCGATGCGCCAGTAATATGTCTTGGATGTATCGAGAAGTGCTATTCCCGACTCTGAAGGGGCCCAGTTTACATCGGCATTATCTTCTATATATGTTATAAAAGGAGGCTCACCGGAAGTGCCCGCAGGGGCATTGTTTACATCATCATAATTATCACCTAAAAATACAACGTACCCCTGTTCGGCTCCGGAGCCGGCCTGCCAGCTAAGTACCGGTTCTACGGATACGTAATCGGCCTCTGTTGCAGGAGAAGGATTATAAGCCAATATAGGTTTTGAAATAAAGCTCCATATATTGCCTCGATATACATCGGCTCCTATGACCGTATCGACACGCCAATAATAAGTGTGTCCATGAACAAGGTCATTGATGGATAAGCTCGTCTCGCTTGTTGAGCCCTGGTCCGCAGCGGCGGTGCCTTCGTTGACATCGGACCAATTGTCACTGAAGAAAACATTGTAGCTGTCAACAGTTGGTGCGTTGGGTCCGGGTGTCCATGTAAGAGTCACACTCGGTTCTCCATATGAGTTTTCATGAGCGGGGAAGGGATTCTGGGCCCTTATAAGAGGGCTCGTAACTAAAAGCTCGATGTAATCGAGACCGGCCCATATATTATCGTCGGGCCACAGACCTTCTACGTATTGGTGGGTGAACTGTATGCCTGTCTTATGATCGTTAACATTAGGGTCGGCCGGACTACTGTTAAGAACGAATGTCGCCATTATTGTCTGTTGTGATAAATCTATGGTTGTTGTTGCATAAACGATTCGTTCGCCTTCGTCATCGTAGTATAATTCCGCGACCATATTGCTGCCTTGCCAGGTTGAACGGGAATCGAAAATCAATTGATATTCGTCACCTTCCATCATGAGAAAATCAGTAAGGTTGTAAATCACGGCGTTCTTCCCCATAAAGGCGGTCGCTGTTCCGTCAGTGGGTGTCCAGCCGAATTCCCTGCCCGCCGACGTGGTCGGATCGACCCTTGCCCAGCCTGTCACTACGCCGGGTGTGCCGACGTCTATATCGTGTTTTCGACCATCCTCGGGTATCTCGAAACTGTAGTTTTCAACATCGATGGAAACCGCTGCAACGGCCGGAGCGCTGATTACCATCATCAGAGCCAGAATTGAATAAAACAGAACATTGATTCTTCTACACATAACATACCTCCTTCTAAGGATAAGATTATGAGCTGACCTTTGGTGGTACCAAAGTACTTTTGTGCTATAATTGCTTTAGGAAAATTATTTCTAAGATAGAACCCTTTACCTTCCCGGTATATTTCCCTGGGGACATTTTCTGCTTCGACATTTTATGAACCACACCGCGCACAGTTAGAGCACCGCACAGACACTAACTCCGGCAAAGCAAAAAAATCCCAAAAAATCAACCAACGCAATTTCTCATCGGTATTGTAACATATTCTAAATGGAAATTGCCGTATATTTGTGAAAAAAAAACGTCATTTTGCGCATTTTTGTGTGATGTGCTGTAATTCCTTTGGTATGAGTTATTTCCGGCTGTTCTAAAATCCCATAGGGGTAAAGTTCCGCTGGATATTGGTTATCCGGCCTGCTCTGGTTAAAAGTTGGGTAAATCTCTGGATGTATCAATAAAACTTTGAAGATCACCTGTCGTATTGATTGGTTTAATGCGTACGCCACAAATCGATATCCTGGTCGATTGCCTCGATATAAGAAACGTGCCAGTCGAACCAAAGAGCGTTATGGCCTTCCCTGTGTCGTTCGAGCGCCACACGCCTGGCGGGATTGAGATTCTCGTCCTGGTCGTAAGGCAGGTCCGACCAGCTTCGAACATCGCAGGTATATATCTCCGTCTGTGTTGCATTGGTGATAATAGGCCGCCAGGGACCGTCCTCATTGTCAACGAGGTATAAGGTGTCCGCACGCCGGGATAGGTTGCTTAGTTTTGTGGGAGTGCTATACTCGTGACCGACCATATCGGATTCGCCGTTAAATCCCCAGCCGTTAATCACATAGCAGACTGTCTGCTCCTTATCCGGATAGGCCGGACACCGATAGATCTTGACAGAGCGGTAATCATCATCTACCGGCTTTTGAGAAAGGTAAGACATAAAAAGCATGAACCACGGTTTTGTCTCCGTTGTAATCAGACCTCTGGGTACGAGCTGGTCGTTGCTCTCTGCGTACATATACGCCCCGAAACCTATCTGGCGCAGGTTATTCGTACAGACCGCCTGATACGCATGTTTCTTAACTTGCTGCAATGCAGGCATTAATATCCCCATTAAGAGAGCGATAATGGCGATAACGACCAATAGTTCTATCAGTGTAAATCCTGTTCGTTTGTGCATGGCTCACCCTTTCTTCAAAGCTCAGATTTCCACAGACCCTGCAGGTTTCAATTTGATATGAACACAATAAATCTCTCTTGGTCTATGTATTTATCGTAAATTGTTAATCGTTCGTCGTTTTTTTGTCTTAAAAAATTAACTATCGAGCACGGAGAGACCACGGATTCGTTTTTGCAGTAAGACATCTTGTAAGAGAAATTTAGACGCAAAGCTTACAGAACAAACAGAGATATTTAAATCGGCGTTTCCCATACACATTCCACGCAAACAATCCTGCAAGCTTCGAGCCTTATAATAACGTAATTTCTTGTCTTTATCAACAGTATTTTAGCTGGTTTCGACGGGTTTTTTGCCTCAAATAATGCCTGCGAATGACAGTAAATGCATCGAAAAGCAAATTTTCCTCCTTTTTACTGCGCCGCTGCCTAAGGAATTGCTGTCTTTATGAAATGCATTATTTCCGACTGTTCCGGTTTGCAGAACGATCCGGTAATCTTTAACACATCTATATCTGTAAACATCATTTGTTTTCACAGGATATAAGGTTAGAGTGCATTATCTTTTTCGACAATTTTGTTGTAAAGAGCAAATTTATCATTAAAATACACAGAATATTTTGAGGAAAAGAAATAATATTATGTTGGCCTCCAAACTTCTACAATGAAAGGGATTGCCATGACCAAATATCACTTTTTATTACTGTCTTTAACAATTTTTTCCGCATCCCAGTTTTGCTATGCAGATGATATACCAGGCGATAATAGCATTACGGTATTTGGCAAAGCTGAAGTTAGCGCACCTGCTGATCGTGCTAAAATATCTTTTACGGTTACAGGATATGGCTCGACCTTACGGAGTGCGGTCGATAAGTCGAAGGAAAAAATAGCAGACATTTCATCAAAACTTGTAGAAAAAGGTTTGAAGAAGAAAGACCTGAATACATCATATTTCTTTAGTGGAGAATATCTTGGTAGCAAGCCCTTTCTGTCTAACAAGAAAGATTATCAAGCCAGGATTACCATGTATATCTCGGTTGATGACTTGAGCCTGTTAGAATCAGCACTTTTCCTTCTTAGTGAAAGTGAGGTCGACGACATCAGCAAGGTGCTTTTTTCATTGAAGGATGATGGAGGCTTTAAGCAAAAGGCAAGACAGCTCGCAGTGCAGGAAGCAAAGAAAAAAGCTGAGGAATTCGCAAAAGAGTTGAATATTGTGGTCGGTAGAGCTGCTGTTATTGAAGAAATACCACAAGCCGGATTGCAGCGTGATTCATTCATTCAGCGTCAACAATTGGCATCTAATGTGTCTTACCAGTCATTTGGTCAAAGCGAATTTGCTGCTCAGGAAAGCACTGGATATCTTACAGAAACTATACAGGTTCATTCAGCAGTAAAAGTCGTATTCAAGATTAATCAGTAGCCTAACGAACGGATTAAATCTTGTCGGGTTGGGCTTTCATCCTTCGCAGCCTCAGGGGCAGAGAGTGTATGCCCCGTCTTGTAGATCGCATACTTTTATTGGTGGAGGTAGCTGCGGCAGTATCTCGCACTAATTGATCCGGGAAATACCGTCAGGCATATATATTATCACAAAAATCGACGGGCATTTCGTCCCATGTAATACCATCAAGAAGCCTTCCTGTTTTCTTTTTGTTTACGCCGCCCCATTGCTTGAAGAAAAAAGGCACGTTATGATTAACGCACTGGTTTCTTATATTCCTGGCCCACTCGATTCTCATCGGCCTTGCCCCCGGCCCGGATTCTCCGCCTGCGATTACCCAGTCGATTTCATCGAGATTCAGCTCTCCGACATCGCTTAATAAAGGCTCAAATGATATGAATTTAATATGAGCAGATGTGTACCGAAGATAATCGATCCTGTATTTATAATCGGCCGACTCGACGGTCACACCCATCCATATATTCTTCTGCCAAGGCAGTTCGGGAGAAATTTGCGCAAGCCGTTCGGCTCTTTTTGTTAGAATTTGA
>CAYVXS010000051.1:0-11480 GCA_964454885.1 uncultured Pirellulales bacterium | reverse complement strand
ATTATCACGTTCGACTTTAGTTGACTTATCGAAATAACTATAGATAATATTATCGAAAAAACGAATCCGGGTGGAATGCCCGGATTCGGAGGATTTTCAATTTTCAACTATTTTTTGCCGCTTAAGGCATAGCTGCCGTCGCAGCTTCCGGAAGCGCCGGAATCATGCCCAGCAGGAAGACCATCGTAAAGATACCGACCGTCTCAACAATACCCATTGCTATAAGCAGGAATGCAAAACCCTTGCCTTCACTTTCACTCAATGAACGGACGCCGGCGGCACCGATAAGACCCTGCATCCATGCAGAGAGCATTTCACCAAGTCCTGTTGCAATGCCGATTCCCAGGAGTAAACCTGCGTTAGCCGCGGCTGTCGTCGGATCTTTTAATACATCACCAATTTTATTCATAACAATCATGGCGTAAAGAGTCTGACTGATAGGCATACCCACAAGAATAATATAAGTAAAGCTGAGAGTTTTGCCGGCCTTGCCTTCCTTGCCCCAGGCCCCGGCGGCGGATTGCCCCGCAGCTCCTATGCCGACGGAACTTCCGAAAGCGGCCATACCCAACATTAACACAACACCGATTTGCCCGAAAAACGACCAACCGGTCCCGGCCTGGGCAAGAACATTTAATATGCCGTTTGATGAAACATCGCCAATTAATGTAAGTGCAGTCATTTTAGTTTACTCCTGAATCATCTTAAAAGGTTTATACGAATAACCAATCCATTGCATACCAAGATTGTTGGAAAATTCAAGCATATTTAATCGAACACCGTGAGCGAAGAACGCTATCATGGCCAATCCGAGGTTCAGTGAATGTCCGAATATCAAAGTCGGAGCTGCGATAAGCCACGAGCCGGAATTTAACGCCAAGTCGTTAAAGCTTGCCGCAAGAACGCCACTGGCAAGCCCTACCGCCATCAAACGAACATAACTAATGATATCGGAAAACGTTCCCAGCATGGACAGGGGGAAGTTAGCTACTCCCAACAGCAACATTTTAAAAATATTTTTGCTTGGGGAATTGAATAAAATCGCCAGTGATGCTCCTACAATTAAAAAATATGGCCACGGCGTACTCCAGGCAATACTTGCGCTCAAGACAAACATCCTGACTACACCAAACATGCCCCAGATAAAAATAGCCCATCCGATTTTACCAAGAAACCTCAAATCAGGGAAAAATTTAAACGCCTGCAATAACTGGGCGACACTCAAATGTATCGCTCCCATGGTAAAACTTATCTCCATGAGCAAAAAACGGGATTTGTCCGACATATCCACAAGAATCGGTGGTTTATAGAGGACTTTTCCGAAGAAATTACCACATAAAAATCCCCAAACAAGGGCTACGGCACCAACGATAATCATTAATTTAGTAAATTCACGACCCAAAATCGGTGAGAGCTTTTTATAACCCAACAATAAACCAAAAAACAACACTGCCCCATATCCTCCGTCGCCGATGAGCATGGCGGCGAAAATTGGCAGCGCCAGCATAAAAGGAACCGAAACGTCAAACTCGCGATACCCGGCGACCGTACCAAGCATATCAAAAAGTCCCTTGATGGGTTTGACCCAGCCCGGATATTCTATCAACGTCGGCGGCTCCTCGTCCTGACCGACAGGTAAAACTTCGACGGCCGCTGTAATATTTTGTTCTCTAAGATGCTCTGAAAGCGATTCGGACTTCCGGGCGGGTACCCAGCCCTGCAAGGCAAATAATGCGTCACTTGAAAGACCACTTCGCTGAACAACGGAGAAGTCCGCCTTTGTTTGATAATCTCTCCGTTGTTTTTGCATTGCTTCTATCAAATGAGCCAGCTCGGACAAACGTTCATGATGTTTTTTGAGAGAAGCATCAATCCTGGCTGCTTCTCTTTTTACCATCGGAAGATCCATACTCGGCCAGGGTATTTCCTTTGCCCCTTCCGGTATCTGAAATTGGCCGGTCCGATCAATTACCGCGATCAGCACATTTTGTCCGGACTGCTCGGCAACAACCTCGATACACTCCGCTTCAAGTCCGGGCAGGTCTTTTTTAGATACGGAAAAGAATCTGATTTTAAGGCCGTCTGAACGTAGCCGTTCAAGCTGTCGCAACTCTACGTTTCCCCAAATCTTTAACTGGTCCGCCATGCGATGCAAAGCAGCCAGACGGTCTTTTTCATCTGCCATCGTTTTGTGAATATGAATAGTTTCCTTAGCCGCCTCAATCGGAGAAATTTCAGGTGTCTCGCCGGAAGGTTCTATTGTCCTGAGAATTTGTATGGCCCTGTCGAGAGTAGAGAGTGTATTTACGGTTTGTTCTGCGGCGACCGCTTTTTCGGGTTCTACCGGTTCTACGTGGACTACTCCAAGTCCAGCAAGCACCTCCAAAAGCCGGGCATGATTATAGCTCTGTGTAACGATATAGACTTTGGACATAGGTACAATCATACTGCAACCGCCTCCATGGAGTTTTTATTATCCTTTTGCTCCAATTTAGCCTTGGCTATCTTGGCCCGGGCCACACCGGCGGTCATCTGATCGCCAAGTGCAATGCGAATCCGTCGAATATTATCAAGAGTATTCGGGATCATTACCTTTTCAAAAAGATTTACCCGCTGCATTACTTTCTTCAGCTCGGCCTGTAACAGGTCGAGGCATTCCTGCAGAATATCCAGCTCGGCTCTTTGTTGATTTAGCTTCCGTATATCGGCCAGGGCCTTGTCAACCCAGGGAGCGGTCCCGAAGAGGCTGTAATCGCTTCTGGGGAAGACGATATCTTCAAATTTTGGAACATATACTCCTGCTACACTATGCGTCGATGTAACAACTTCATCCGGCTGTGCCAATTTTCTATAATTAAAAGCTGCTACACTATTAAATAAGCCCTCGTAGACAACAATGATTTTTGCCGTAGCTTCTGCTTCTTCCCACATTTTGTGAAACATTTCGCGAGTCTGCACGATAGAAGCCTGTATCTGCTGCTGCTTAAGCTTCAGGGTCGGCAGATAGCGTTTGAAACGCGCCAGCGCATCACGCTGATGCTTGAGTTCTGTTCGGGTATATTTTATTTTCCGTTTGGTCATATTTTCTCAGATTATCTTTATACCTGTACAGGCTCAGGGACTTTTTCCGGCTCTTTTTGACGACTCTTGTCCGGCCAGTGCTTGTCAACAATAGCACTCCTGATGCCGGTTTCCTCCGGCTGGAAGCATTCGGCAAGAATTTCCCAGCATTCATCCAGGGCATCGAAAAGGTCTATATTCAAATTCAGGTTCATTATCTTATCTTCGAACAATTCGCCGTACTGCAACAACCTGTCGTCCCAATCGGACAGTTCGAAGCCCATTTCCCGTTTTTCCCGGCTTTCTTCGCATTGTGCATAAAGCTGAATACAGGCATTCATAATAGCACGATGGTCGTCCCGTGTATCGCCGTTGACCAACTGTTTCAAACGCGACAGTGAACCGAACGGCTCGATACGGCCGTTACGCAAATAGAGCTGGCCTTCGGTGATATAACCGGTGTTATCCGGGACAGGATGGGTGACATCGTCACCCGGCATTGTCACACACGCCAATACGGTCATGGAGCCTGCTCCGTCAAAATCGACGGCCTTTTCATACCGCCTGGCCAATTGTGTGTACAAGTCTCCCGGATAGCCGCGGTTAGAGGGCACCTGCTCCATAGTGATAGCGATTTCTTTCAGGGCATCCGAAAAAGCCGTCATATCCGAAAGGAGCACCAGAACATTCTTATCCTGCAGGGCATATTGTTCACCTACGGCCAGTGCCAGATCGGGTATCAGCAGACATTCCACTATAGGATCGGCGGCGGTATGAATGAACATAATAGTGCGCCCCAGCACGCCGGCCTCGTCAAAACGTTGGCGAAATGTCAGATAATCATCGTAACGCAAACCCATACCGCCGAGAATAATGACCTCCGCATCGGCCTGCATACCGACTCTTGCCAATACATCATTGTACGGCTCACCCGCAACGGAAAAAATAGGCAGCTTCTGCGAGCCTACCAGAGTATTGAAAATATCAATCATCGGGATACGCGTGTGTATCATTTTGTCGGGGACTCTGCGCTTTATTGGATTTACCGCAGGCGAACCGGTCTCTACCGCATCCGCCTTGACTTCGGGCCTGCCATCCCTCGGGCGCCCGGAACCGTCAAAGACCCTTCCAAGCAGGGCATCACTGAACGGCACTTCAAATGAATGACCGAGGAACCGGATTTTATCACCCGTTGAGACTCCTTCAGTACCGCCAAATATCTGGAGACTCACCTGGTCATCTTCGAGACGGATAACCTGAGCAAGTGAAGAACCCTGGTCTGTTGCAATTACAGCCAGCTCGTCGTAACTTATCCCCTGAGCTTTGACTGTTACGACATTACCGGCAATCTGTGAAATTTCGTCATAAAATACTCTCATTATGAACAGCCTTTATATCATTAAGCGTTATTTTATTTTCTTATATTGCGAAATCTTATAATTTACATCCTGTTAAAATTTTCCTTACGTATATATCCTTACACAGTTAACTGTTCAAGCTCGTCTTCCTTTTCTTCTTTAGAATCACGCGATTTGTCAAGTACAGACTTGATATTCCTGTCAATCTGGTCAAGAATTTCCTTAAAGTTACCTCGTTCGGTTTCCCGGTCCTCTTTAACATGGGATTTATCAAGAGGCTTGTCCTGTCTTTCAGATTCGGGGACAACACCCGGGTCCCACGGAGCGTAGTTCCAGTTAATAAACATGCTGCTGATTTTCTTAAGTGTACGACGCGCCTCGTTTTTGTCTTCAAAAGAAAAATTCGTCTCCACGACTTCCAGTATTTTATCGAAAACAAAACGCTGACGATCCGTCGATGTGGCTGCATCCACATCGTCAAAAGCATTTTGCTGCAAATAGGCGGTATCGAAAAATTCCGCCTTAAGCATTATTGTGAAATCTTCGATAGGCGTCCCTTCTTCGCCTACCACCGTCATCATCTGGCGAACTTCATCGCCACGCTTTAGCATTTGATGGATTTTTGTTACCTTTTTAGGGTCAATGATACCGATATATTTACTCCAGCTATCCAGCGGGTCAATTGCCGGGTATCGTCTCGCGTCACTGCGGGATCGACTCAGGCCGTGAAAAGCACCCACGACTTTTAGTGTGGCCTGTGTCACAGGTTCATCGAAGTTGCCGCCGGCGGGACTTACCGTACCGCCTATAGTGACCGATGCTATTCGTCCGTCATTCAATTCGATTGCCCCGGCCCGCTCATAGAAACTCGCAATACGACTTTCGAGGTATGCGGGAAACGCCTCTTCACCCGGTATTTCTTCCAATCGCCCCGAAATCTCACGCATAGCCTGTGCCCATCGACTGGTCGAATCGGCCAAAAGCAGAACATTCAAACCCATCTGGCGGTAATATTCGGCCAAAGTCACACCCGTATAGACCGAAGCATCACGGGCCGCCACAGGCATAGCTGAAGTATTACATATTATAATTGTACGCTCCATCAGACTGCGTCCGGTACGGGGGTCCTGCAACTTGGGAAATTCTCGAATAGTATCGACAACCTCACCTGCTCGTTCGCCGCAGGCGGTTATTATCACGATATCTACCTGTGCATGGCGAGAAGTAATTTGCTGCAGGACGGTTTTGCCGGCGCCAAAAGGTCCCGGGATACAATACGTACCGCCACGAACGATAGGGAACATCGAATCGATGATACGAACGCTTGTCACGAGAGGTTTTGTAGGCAGTAAACGTCTTTTAGCCACACATAAAGGACGTTTGACAGGCCAGTTCTGTTCCATAGTTACGGCATGTGTACGACCTGATTCATCAGTCAGGGTTGCAATTTCTTTTGTAACGGGATAGGAACCCGATTCGGCAACGGATTGAACTGTGTATTGGCCTTCCCAGCCAAAAGGCACCATAATGATATGCTCGAATATCGTTTCGGGCACGCTGCCAAGGGCATCGCCGGCCCTAACTACAGCGCCGGATTGAACCTTCGGAGTCCAGTCCCATTTGCGTTCGGTGTTAAGAGCATGAATATAATTACCCGGCTTCAAGAAAAAGCCGACTCGTTCGGCTAACTCCGGCAGTGGATTCTGAAGCCCGTCATATATCTGGCCCAAAAGACCCGGACCTAATACGGCCGAAAGCATTTGCTCCTGAAAATCAACCTCGTCCCCTACCCGCAGGCCGCGGGTTTCTTCAAATATCTGAAGGTCAACCGAATCGCCGCGTACACGGATAACCTCACAGAGCAGCTTGATACCGTCATTGCGTACACAATAACCAATAGCATTTTTAATTACCCGCTCATCAGTCTGGGCAACAACCATATTTCCAAAGACGGCTTTTATTCGTCCTTTCACAATATTTCCTCACTATCATATAATATAAACGTCATGTTAGTTTAATCAGACCTGAACTGCATCAGTTTTTTTATGTTGTTTTTTGTCGGATAAAATTCGCCGCCATCGATGCAAAAGTATAAGTTTGGCGGCATATACCTCTATTTCACATGCGGCAAAACTATACCATCTTCCATTTTCATCGAGCCACTCCCACCTCGCCTTATCCAGAACTTCGAGAGCGTTAAGGGGGTTGGAAGCCGACGACCAGGCCGATAAGACATAACTATAATCCGTGTCCTGATCCGCTAATTGCGGTGCTACTAAATATGGAGCAGAATCCAACTCGAGGATATGTGCGCGGACTGTAACCAAAGCATTGCGAAGACCAACCTCGAAACCAATCCAGGCTCTTAAAAAGCTGCTGTGCTCTCGCTTCGCTACATATGCGACATGGTGAAAATATCGTGACCACATTTCATCTACGGATACACGCTTATTTTCCTGCTCGTGGGCTCCCTCTTCTGGTAAAAGAAAGTCCGGCAGAATGGGCTCTCCTTCGGTCTTACCAAGAGAGATAACAGCCAAATCGACTTCATCCGGTTTGATTTCTTCCGCTAATAATGCCTCGTATTGTATAAGATCATCACCCAGAAGAAGCGATTCAACGCTATCAATCGGACCGTCAGAATCAATAATTCGCTCTAATAATTCGCATTTGCTCATAGGCGGAATGCTGCCAATCGGCTCCAGGGCCGGTAAAGCACTTAACAAATATTCGTAGCGGCGGATTTTATTCATTCTTAATTCGGTTTTTAATGTGAAGATTAACCGGATTCATTATGTCGTTTTATTTCCCGGGATTTTCTGCTTTCTCAAGGAATTGCTGAAGATCAGGGTCTATCATTTCCGCCAATAGCGATGTCACAGCCTCTGTACTCACTTCCACGGTTGAACCCTCTATTTTGAATTCGAAGCCGGATTTAGCCAGATTATATCTGACATCTACCTGGACATTTTGATTCTTAATCGAATGTGTAAGCTCCCTAAGAGCACTTTCCAGCAATCTGCTTTTCAGCTCTTTGGAAACGCTAATCTCTGCAGTCAGCTTTTTCTCCGTATCCGCCTTTACATAAGCCGGGATGACCTGACGTAAAACTGCTGCAAGTGTTTCTTCGTCATTAAGAGCCTTTTCGACATTCCATTTCAGCAGAACGTTCAACTGCTGGCTTAATTTTTCACGAAGCATGTAAATCGCATCACGCGCGGCTAATTCCAGAGACGAATCCATTCTGGCTTTAATTTTCTGAGCTTCGGCTTCGGCTTCCGCAATTATTCGCTCTGCTTCTTCTTTGCCATCGGCAATAATCTTATCCGCCTGTTTTCTGGCATCGGCCTCAATCTTCTCGCCAGCTTTTCTACCGGCATCCACACCTTCCGATTCTAATGTTTTAACAAAGGTTTCTATGTTCGTAGGCATGTCCTAACTTCCTTTTCTTTTTATTTAACTCACAAAGTTTTCCGGATGCTTTTCTTATAGTCTTATCTTAGCCTTTCGCTATATAAAGCCTGAATAACTTTAATATTATATAAACGACAGTAATGATATCGTTGGCTGCGTTATGCCTTTGTGGCAGGTCTGCTCGGTTTTCTTTGTTTATCCCTGTATATAACCTGTAATATAAAAATTCTCTAAAAAGCAGTAAAATATACTATTATTGACCCAATAGCCAGAGATAATCTCCAAGAAAATATACTTTCAAAGCAATTGGTCAACTTTTATCGCGAGTTGTTTAACGTGAGCAAGTGATTTTTCGAATTGTGCCTTTTCCGTCTCGTTCAAATTCAGTTCAAATATTTTTTCGACGCCGTTTTTTCCAAGCATAGCGGGCACACCAACGAAATATCCACCGGCACTATATTCGCTGTCGCAATAGGCACAGCATGATATGACGGCTTTTTCATCTTTTAATATTACTTCAGCCATCCTGACGGCTCCGGCGGCAGGGGCATAATATGCGCTGTAGCCCAATAGATTGACAACTTCAATACCGCCCTTTCTGGTCCGCTCTATCAACTCGGCGATTTTGCTTTCATCAAGCAACTCGGTTATCGGTATTCCACTGACGGATGTAAATCTGGGTAAAGGTACCATATCATCACCATGGCCGCCCATCAGGACACATTTTATGTCTTTAACACTTACCCCAAGCTCAAATGCCAGAAAGGAACTGAAACGCGCCGAATCCAGCGCGCCGGCCATCCCCATAATCCTGTTTTTCGAAAATCCCGTAATTTTAGCAGCGGCATGAACCATCGCATCCAGAGGATTACAAACAACAATAATGATGCTATCGGGAGAATATTCGGCGACTTTTTCACTGACTTCCTTTACGATCTGTACATTTTTAGCCAGAAGGTCATCCCTGCTCATGCCCGGCCGGCGGGCAAGGCCGCTTGTTATAATTACAATATCACTATCAGTGGTTTTTTCCCAGTTGAGCGTTCCTGTTATTTCGGAATCATAAAGCTCTACCGGCGCCGCTTCGGCGATATCGAGGGCTTTGCCTTCGGCGAGACCTTCGACAATGTCGATCAGGACAATATTACCAAGCTCTCTTGTCGCGGCAATATGTGCCGCCGTGGCACCGACATTGCCGGCCCCTACTATCGTAATTTTTTCTGTTCCCATAACGGGCTGCTATATTATTCAAATCAGCAGGTTATGTCAACATGCCACAAGGGGATAAAAATGAAAAAGTGGAAACATGCTGCCGTTTGATGCTACGGGACATATAGTTCAGAAACGGCATTAGACAGGTAATATTTAACTTATGTTTTGATGATAAAAATCGACTTAAGTCGTCTTGTATTTTTTTGAGAACCGTCTGGAGGTCATTTCTCCGGCTCGGTAATACATAGTTCTACCGCACAGAATCACTATTATAAGAGTACACTTTCCACTAAGGCAAGCCCAGGTACAGATGAACTTTTCCATCACCGGCTCCGATGAGCACATCGGGATAATCATCCAAGTTCCAGTATCCGATAAACGGCCTGGATCGCAGTGTGCCCGGAAGGTCTATCGGGACATTATCAGATTCGATAAATGTGTAACCGGAAAAAACCGGCTCCTTGTCAGTAGCGATATTTCTATAAAATAATAATTGTCCATCGGTGTTGCCTGTAACGATGTCTAAACGACCATCTGAATCAAGATCAAAAACTTGAGGGCTTGAGCGGCCGCTCGGCACAACCAGATCCGCACCGTCTTCCTGAACCAAAGAATCGTAAATAAAGTCCGGCTCGGTGTCGGTCCCTTCATTGATAAAAACATGTATCCTGCCGTCCAAAGCTCCAATAACAAGGTCTTTCCTGCCGTCATCATTCCAATCGACGATGCATGGTGTCGCACGAGCTCCTACATCGATATCACTTTTCAAACCGGATTTACCAACCTTAAGAAACGTACCGATATCAAAAACAGGATAACTGTCGGCCCAGATATTCAGGAATAATTTAACGGTACCGTCGGCCTGACCAACGACCAGGTCCTTCGTTTCGTCGGAATCCCAATAAACGACTCGAGGGAAACATCCGAGACAGCCGGAAGCCGGACAAACCAGATCGGACAAGCCCGAGGTGTCGATGACCTGGGCATAGAATATATAATTATCAGAATATTGGTAATTCGATTCAGTCCCTACATTAAGGTACAAACTTATCTTCGCGTCCCCGAAACTACCGCCCTCACCGATTATCAAATCCTGCAATCCGTCATTATTCCAGTCACACAACGACGGCACAGAGTAACCGGGTACCGTGATATCGAGACCATCGACCTGAACAAGCTGTTCCGGCGCGAAATTGATTATTTTGCTGTCATTATCCGTCCGGCCGGAAGCAATAGTAACAATCTCCAATCTGGCAGTAGGCAGATTGACTGCACCGCTTGAATAAGTACCTCCGATAGGACCTGTAAGCATGAAAGTAATATAATTATCCACCAAATCATTTGACCAGTCATGCGTAATATCTATCGTTGTCAATTCGTAAGATCGGCTACTATGCACAACGGTCCCTACGACGTAATCTGCCGGTTTATTACCGGGGTCGCTAAGAGCGAAGTCGGGATTAAAAATCCAACTGTCGTCTGAGTCGTACCATAATGTTCTCTGGGTCGGATAACCGTCAAAATCCATCATTTCCGCCGTGAAAAATGCCGCTGTAATATATTCATCGTCCGGTATGTCTGAAAGATCAAAGGCAAACCATGCCTGCTCTACACCGATCTGGGCGATGCCGTCGCCGGGATCGTTTATAGTAGGTAAAGATAAATCTACCGGAGTCAATATATATGTCTTCGGTTCACCCGACGGCACATTAGGATCATCCGAGGACACATCCGGTTTATCCGATGATTCATTCGGATCGCTCGTAGTATCTACCGGGTCATCGGTCGGCTTAACAGGACCATCCGATGAGTCAGATTCATATATAACAGTCAGTGTAGAATACCCTAATGTCACACCCCAGGCGCTAGATTCATCGTCTTCAACTATACGCCCCGCATCGATATCGACCCACATATTCGCTTGGCCGTCCAAAAGAGTCGATAACGCATCGGGACCGAAAGTGAGTGTTGTAACGTTCCAATCAGCCTGATAACCGGCAGCGTTCGATTCATTATGATTGGGGACAAGATGGCCTATGTATACGTCGTCGGCATAAATATCATGTACTTCCTGACTTAATATATCAACATCCCACGCATAAATTTCCAGTGTAGCGGAAATAATTTTAACAGGTGTTTCTTCAAAGTTTATTGTATGCGTCCAGCCCCAGTCCTGGTTGTTTTTACGAAAGTACGGGGAAAAGAAATAGGGATGATAATTTGTAGGCGGGCTATCTGTGAACCAGTCACCCCAATTCTTGGAATTCTGTGTATCTGTAACTACTAAAGTCTCCGCAAAGCTGTTCATCGCAAAAAGCAGACATATAAACGCACAAATTCCTATAGATTTTCGCATGGTCACCCTCTTTTTCTGTACCGTTTCATTTGCTTTCGACAAGGTCCTCTTTCAAGTGCAGCCGCCACCCTAAAGAACCG
>CAYVXS010000050.1:5659-11514 GCA_964454885.1 uncultured Pirellulales bacterium | reverse complement strand
CATTGCATATAACCTGTGTTGCCGTTGTCGAAATTATGGTCGAGTTTCATATATGATCGTGCATTATCTTCCCTGATGTTCACTCTTGGAAAATAACCACCGAGTTCATAATCTCCTGCGTCGATATGTGTATAACCAATACCTGTGGACAGTTTTGTCGTCTCCGTTATATCAAAGAATATTTCGGTATCGATTCGGCTGTTACGTGTAAAATCCCTGGCCTCGAACGTGCTGAATCCAATCAGTGGCGCGACTGTCGGATTAGAAATTACAAAATCTGCAGTTCCATCAATGGCATCCTCGGAACTTTTTATATCTTCGTATCCGACGGATATTTTCCAGCTCAAGGCGGATTGTTTATCGGCCCATCGTAAATGCGTATAGCTGTCGCCGAATTCAGTTATGGTTGTTTTAGCCATACCACCAAGGACATCCGCAGGTTTTTTTGTAACTATATTAACTACACCTGTAAGAGCGTTTGCTCCCCATGCGGCGCTTGCGGGACTGCGAACAATTTCGATTCTTTCGATATCCTCGACCATAAAAGGCAGAGCCTGGAAATGGGGTCCGCCGTAAACAGGATTATCCGCCGGCCGTCCGTTGATTAATAGCGTGGTTCTGTCCGAGAAGGTCTCATGCAAACCGTGAATGCCGATGGCGTACCTTCTGCGGTCGATCTGAAGCACATCGACACCGCAGAAAAACTGGAGTATTTCAGGAATACTTGTCTGGCCGCTGTAGTGTATGTCTTCGGATGTGATGATTGTAACGGGGCTCGATTGTTCCATTGTTTTTTGAGGTAATCTTGAAGCTGCCGTGACTATGGAGATCTTCAAAAGTTCTTCGAGGGACATCTCGAAATAATCCGGCGTTTCACCGTTGTTCGGTAATTGTGCAAATATCCTGAAATTGAGGACTAATACAGGCAACAGTGATAGTAGTATCATAGATTTTTTTAACATGCTTCGCTTGCCTCGGAAAAACTTACTATTTGTAAAAAAATCCCCCATGATTTTTATTTCTTTTATACCTTTGGAGTAGTTTACTCTTATGGGTAACCCCGTGTATATATGTGTTTTATCGTCAGTTACGTATTTGAGCTTAATCCAGTTCCTTAATATGATTTCGATTAGAGATGACAGGAAAAAAGTAAGGAAAATATTTTTAATTATGGGACCTGGTTTTGGCCGGCTGATAACAAGCTAGTCTGATGCACAGTATTTGCATGGTAATTGTTAACTGACTGGGTTATTGGGATTAAGGAATTCGTATTATATTATGTTACATACTTCTGTTTGCAGTTCGGATGCTTCCCTTGTATAGGACGAGGCAAAAAAGTATATTATGGAATTTTGCAGTTATTAATTAACAATGGAAGTTCGACTTTAAGGAAAACTTATGTCGGTTTATTTTATTGTTGAAATCGAGAAAATCATCGACGGGAAAATGTATTCCGAGTATGTCAACAAGGTTGGCAGCATTGTTGAGAAATTCGGCGGTAAATATCTTGTAAGAGGTGGCGGAATCGTCACTATTTCCGGCAACTGGACACCGGCTAAAATAATTATTATCGAATTTGACAATTTTGAAAAATTGCGAAATTGTTTCAACTGTTCGGAGTATCGTGCAATAGCTCCGCTGCGTGAAAAATCGACTAAGTGCAAGGCGATTGTTGTCGAGGGCATCGAATAAAAGGCATATCGAATGAAAGTTACCGATACAGTTCACGCATTGAAGATTCCTTTCAGGATTCATACCCCGGCGACGGTAAATCCGCTTGTTGCGAAAGGATTTGCCTCAAGCCTTGCATACTCCGGTAGAATCCTGTAATCTATTTTCCCCTGTTTGGACTACTAAAATCAGGATATGGAAATGGAAAATTCATCTTGCGAATATGTTCATGGCTATTCGGCCAGAGAAAACCGAAGGCTGATGGATCAGGCTATGACTCTCACGCAGCTTCTGCATCACGATACGAAATATCCCGCCGGTGCTTTGGTTCTGGAATCCGGCTGCGGTGTCGGGGCACAGACAACCGCTCTTGTTCAAAACAGCCCCGATGCTCGTTTCGTATCTGTGGATATTTCGCGGGAGTCTCTCGATGCTGCTAAAAACCGTATTGAGAAAGCAGGCTTTCACAACGTGACATTTCGGCAGGCTGATATTTTTAATCTGCCTTTTCCGGAGAGTCACTTCGACCATATATTTGTATGTTTTGTCCTGGAGCATCTTAAAAATCCCGTGGATGCTCTGTTGCACCTCAAGGCGAAGCTAAAAGAGGGGGGAACTATCACAGTTATCGAAGGCGACCACGGTTCGACTTATTTTCATCCCGACAGCAGGGCGGCGTGGGATACGATTCAATGCCTGATTAATTTGCAGGCCCGGAAAGGCGGCGATTCTCTTATCGGCCGAAGACTCTTTCCGCTTGTACAAAGTGCCGGTTTTAATAATGTCACTGTTTCACCGAGAATGGTTTACGTCGATTCGAGCAGGCCGGAATACGTCGAAGGTTTTACGAAAAACACGTTTATCGCGATGGTAGAAGGCGTTCGCAACGAGGCGATTAATTCCGGGTTGATAAAGGAGCAGGACTGGGAAAAAGGAATCAAAGACCTCTATCGAACAACGGAAAAAGACGGGACTTTCTGTTATACCTTTTTCAAGGCTCTTGCATATAAGTAGTATAATCGTACAGAATAATTGATATGGGAATATAAATGACTAAAGTGAGTTAAAGTGAACAGTTCCAGATTAGGATATTATTAGGAGTCAATAAAATGAAAGTGATAGTCATCAATGGCAGTCCCAAAGGCGATAAAGGCAACACCGCCTTGATATTAACGCCCTTTATCGAGGGAATGGAAGAAGCCGGGGCGGAAGTTCAGATATTTTGTCCGGTGGAAATGAATATAAAACCTTGCATGGGGGAATATAACTGCTGGTTCAAGACGCCCGGCAAATGTTTTCAGGAAGATGACATGCAGGAATTTTTACCGAAATTAATGGGTACGGAAATTTTGATTCTGGCAACGCCGCTTTACGTAGATGGAATGAGCGGACTGTTAAAAAACATGCTGGATCGTATGATTCCTTTTGCCAATCCGATTATCGAGCTTCGGGACGGACATTGCCGCCATCCCGGCAGAGCAAATGTAAAAAACGGCAAGCTCGTTCTTGTATCCAATTGCGGCTTTTGGGAGATGGATAATTTCGATGCTCTTGTAGCGCATGTCGAGGCTATCGGTAGAAATATTAATATGGAGTTTGTCGGCGCGCTTTTACGCCCGCATGGACCTGTCTTGAAAGGTATGATGGACCAGGGGATGGATATGAGCGATATTTTCGAAGCGGCCAAGGATGCCGGCCGACAATTGGTCAAAGACGGAAAGTTCTCACCTGATGCTCTGAAGACCATCGGCCGTGACCTGCTCTCAAAAGAGCAATATTTGACGATTGTCAACCAGATAATTAAAAACGCGTTATCACGGAATAACAGTTGACACGTCGGGAGTATAATCATGATGAAGAATATCAGAACACCGGTAATTATCTTGGCTTTTTTGTTGTTTTCTGGGGTCGACTTAGCGAAAGACCTCTCTGTAGTGAAGCCTGAAAAAGTGGGGCTTTCCTCGCAGCGGCTGGAACGGCTCGATAAAGTTATGGACGATTATGTCCGGCAGGGCAAGCTACCCGGTGCCGTGACGGTAATAGCAAGGCGGGGCAAAATTGCTCATTTTAAGGCTTACGGTTTTATGGATATCGAGGCGGATAAACCAATGCAAAAAGATACGATGTTCCGTATCGCCTCGATGTCGAAGGCCGTTACATCGGTCGCGGTGATGATTTTATACGAAGAGGGACATTTTCTGTTGACCGATCCTGTCTCGAAATTCATCCCCGAATTTGAAAATCCCAGGGTGGTCGAAATTGATCCAGTGACGGGGGCCCGAACTCTTGTCCCGGCCAGACGCGAAATCACAATTCGCAATCTGCTCAACCATACATCCGGCATCACATACGGTGACGGCATTTTGGCGGAGTATTATAAACCGGCCGGTATGACCGTCGGTCTGACACCAACCGAAGGATCTATCGGGGAGATGATAAAAAAATTGGGAAAATTATCTTTAATTTCTCATCCCGGCGAAGAATTTCATTATGGAATGTCTGTCGATGTGCTCGGCTATCTTGTGGAAGTAATATCCGGTATGACGTTCGATGAGTTCCTGCAGCAACGGATATTTTCACCCCTGCAAATGAACGACACATACATGATTCTGCCGGAAGAAAAGCTGCCTCGACTGGCCAAAAAATACAAATATATAGACGGCAAAATGGTCGAAAGCGATATCGACCTTTCCTATCTGACCACCCAGACGTATTTCTCCGGCGGGGCGGGCCTGGTCTCGACGCCTTCGGATTACCTTCGGTTCGCACAGATGTTGCTCAATAAGGGGCGACTCGACGGCGTTCGCATCCTGAGCCGCAAGACGGTCGAGATGATGACATCGAATTCGATAGGGGATTTATATATCTGGGAGCGGTTTGAGCATAACGGTATAATGGGCGACAAATTCGGGCTCGGGTTTGGTATCCGCACAGAACGCGGCAAATACGACCAGGTCGAATCATTAGGCATGTTCGGCTGGGACGGTGCGTTTTACACGCGGTTCTGGGTCGATCCCGAGGAAGAATTGGTCGGAATCTTCATGTCACAGGTCGATAATTACTGGAAAGAAACATTAATCGGTAAATTCAGGGTCCTGGCTTACCAGGCAATTGCGGACTGATATTTAAATAAATGTACGGAAAAAGTTGATTTGTCCTGAGGAGCTTCTGTCGATAAGGTTGCATTTCGGTACTAAAAGTACTACAATAGCTTTAAGAGAAAATGACTGTATTTGGCAAATCTTATTATGGGCACACAAAGGAGACAGAAATGTTGCGTAAATCACAATTATTAATCCTTGTTGCTATTTTAATCTTGTTGGGGCAGACCTCTAATGCGGAGGTAAAAAATGTCATTCTCATGATCGGGGACGGGATGGGATTCGAGCATGTCAAGGCCGCCTCGCTATATGCCTATGGTGAAGAGGAGAAATTATCTTTCGAGAAATATTATCGCGGCGAAGTCGCAACATATTCAGCGAATTCTTATAAACAGGATAACCATGCGACCGATTCCGCCGCTTCGGCCACGGCAATGGCAACGGGAGAAAAAATCAATAATGACGTCATCAGTGAGCGTTCCAGGCAGCCTATCAAAACCATCCTTGAAGTTTTACAGGAAAAGGGCAAAGCAACCGGCCTTGTCACGACGGTCCCTGTCACGCACGCAACACCGGCGGGATTCGGGGCACACAGTAGAACTCGGAGTAATTATAGCAATATCGCAAACGACTACATGAACCAGACCAGGCCGAATATTCTTTTCGGGGCATATTACGAGAACGGCAGGGGTATGACCGCCGAGAAAGCCATGGAAGGCGGTTACTCGGTGGCGACAACAAGACAACAAATGCTGGATGTGGTCGGGCCGATTGATCAAAATTCCACGGAAGTCTTTTTCATAGCGGGATTGTTTTGCCCTGAGGAAATGCCCTGGGAATACAATTATTATAACAGGTATAAAGTTATGATTCCTTTGGACGAAAATATTATCGATTATAATACTGTACCGCATCTTTCTGAAATGACTTCGGCGTCTCTTTCTGTATTGGATAATGACCCTAACGGATTTTTTCTGATGGTCGAGGGTGGTAAGATAGACTGGGCGTCGCATGATAATATTATCGAGTACGAGGTGTATGAGACTTTGGAATTCGACAGGGCCTTTCGGGCGGTTATGAAAT
>CAYVXS010000050.1:0-5649 GCA_964454885.1 uncultured Pirellulales bacterium | reverse complement strand
GAAATGGGCAAAGGACAGGGACGACACCCTGATAGTGGTGACTGCGGATCACGAATGTGGAGGATTAAGGGTATTGAAAAATAGAGGGGTGGGAAATATGCCTGATGTATTCTGGGGTTCTGATGAGCATACCGGGGCGAATGTCCCTATCTACGCCGTGGGGCAGGGGGCAAGGGAATTCACCGGTGTTGTTGATAATACGGATATTTTTAAGATTATCATAAAATTGACGGATAATACTTCGGTCGCTGATTCGGAGCAACAAGGGGACGGCTAACAGACTACTGTTGTCTCCCAGTTCGAATCGACCCACAGACCGATGACCTTGACATCCGGGTATTTCCCGGCCAGCCACTGTGTTGCGGTTTTCAGTTGGGTAAGCTGGGTGTCTTTGTTGGCGGGATTACCGGCACAATCGTGATGGGCGACAAGGGCTATTGATTTCGAGCCGTGTTTATTTACGGATATATTCACTCTTTCAAGAATGGATTCGGCCGCCTGCGAATCCTGCTGTTCGGCTAAAATAAGAACCGGTCCGGCCTCCGTGATTGTATCGACATAGTCCACAACGAGCTGCTCCCGGAGATATTCGTTAACAGGCAGTTGTGTCCGCCCGTCCATACAGTTTATTGTTGTACAAAACGACATTTTTTTCCTTTCAATCGAGCTTGAATATTGTCGGATAATATCAAATGTCGACCGGATTCACAAATAAAAACGGCTGTATTTATCCCGGTGTCTTGTTTCAGTTTTCATATAATCCTTGATTTTTATCTCTGGCATCCGGTATATTTTTATCGAGCTTATAATGCCGTAATCAAATTGTTTACGGCAAATTCTATACGATAAGGAGGTCTCAGGATGAGATTGAAAATATCCGGTATCATAGTTTTGTTTCTCTTTGTAGCAAATCTTTACGCAGAAGAATGGATCCCGGATTTGGGAAACGGCAGATATAAGAATCCTGTTCTTTTTGCGGATTATTCCGATCCCGATGTCATCCGGGTTGGCGACGATTTTTATATGGTCGCCTCCAGCTTCAATTGCATGCCCGGCATACCCGTGCTGCACTCGAAGGATTTGGTGAACTGGAAAATAATCGGCCATGTTTATGAGCGACTGCCTTATGAAAAATATGACAAGCCTGTTCACGGGCACGGTTCGTGGGCGCCGGCGATACGTCACCACAACGGCATGTTTTATGTCTATTTCTGCACGCCGAACGAGGGTCTTTTCATGGCCAGGACAAAAGACCCCGCGGGGACATGGCAGTTGCATCACGTTGTCGATGTCGAATTGTGGGAGGACCCCTGCCCCTTCTGGGACGATGATGGTAAAGCGTATTTAGTCAGGAGCAAATTACGGGCGGACATTCTTTACCTGCACCGGATGAGCAAAGACGGCGAAAAAATTCTGGATAACGGGATTGTAATATTCAACGACGTCGAAAAACAGCCGACTATCGAAGGGCCGAAATTTTTGAAAAAGGACGGCTATTATTATATCCTTGCCCCGGCCAGCGGTGTCCCCACGGGATGGCAGACCGTGCTGCGCTCGAAAAATATTTACGGTCCCTATGAAGATAAAATTGTCCTTCATCAGGGTGCCACCGAAATAAACGGCCCTCATCAGGGCGGCCTTGTCGAGCTTATATCCGGCCAGTGGTGGTTTATGCACTTTCAGGACAAAGGCCC
Organism: uncultured Pirellulales bacterium; assembly: GCA_964454885.1. Taxonomy (GTDB): domain Bacteria; phylum Planctomycetota; class Phycisphaerae; order Sedimentisphaerales; family Anaerobacaceae; genus JAFGPS01. The sequence goes on along the minus strand of CAYVXS010000050.1, from coordinate 3,955 downwards.
GTATGGACGCATCGTTCATTTGCAGCCGGTCCGTTGGGAAGACGGATGGCCTTTGATAGGAAATGACATCGACGGTGACGGCATCGGGGAACCAGTTATGGAATGGGCGAAGCCTGACTTCGGCCGAACCTTCCCTATCTCGATTCCCCAGACTACAGATGAATTTGATGCGAAAAAATTGTCCCTGCAATGGCAATGGCACGCCAATCCCCGCAAAGAGTGGTTCTCTTTGACTAAAAGTCCCGGCCGCCTGCGACTTTTCGCCATAAAGAACCTCACCCAGAACGGCAACCTGTGGTTCGTGCCCAATTTGCTGCTGCAGAAATTTCCCTCTCCATCGTTTACGGTGACGACCGTAATTAATTTTAATCCCGAACTGATCGGCGAAAGAAGCGGATTAGTTGTTATGGGAAGACAATGGGCGTTCCTTGCTTTGACCGAAACGAAAGACGGACTGCAGCTTGGGGCCTTCAACGGTGAGTATTTCCAGGGGTACGATAAAACCAAGCAGATCGAATCGGCGGATATTCAGCAAAACACCTGTTATTTAAGAGTTCACGTGGACGAAAAGGCTATGTGTACTTTTTCATATAGTTTGAATGGAAAAGATTTTGAAAATATAGGCAAAGAATTCCAGGCCGTGCCGGGGACATGGATCGGCGCCAAAATCGGATTGTTTAACATTAATCCCAATATAGAGGATAGTAATGGATACGCCGATTTTGATTGGTTCAGATTTAAATAATTTATCATTGATAAATCACCGGGATTTTCACGTAAAGAAATATGCGGTAAAAAGGAGTAAGAAAATGAAAAAGATAATTTTTACGGTTTTTTTTATCTCGATAAGCTGCAGCTATTCGGGTGCGATGATCGGTGACATTGTCGAACAAAATTACGAAGATGGTGATTTCAAGCTTGTCTATAATAATGTCCCCGCGGGGATATTTATCGATGCGAACGATTATAAGGTCGTTGAAATTGCCGTGAATCTTTTAGCCGTGGATATCGAGAACGTTACCGATGTGAAACCTGCCGTCCGTGCCGATTCGGAGCGACTCGGTGACAATGTTGTAATTGCCGGGACAATCGGACATAACAAGCTCGTAGATAAATTAATCAAAGTGGGGAAAATCAATTCCGCCGGTATTGCCGGGCAGTGGGAATCGTATGCCCTGCAGGTCATCGAAAAGCCTTTTGCGAACGTCGATACCGCCTTAGTCATATTAGGCAGCGACCGAAGAGGGACCGCCTACGGTATATTCGAATTGTCCAAGCAAATCGGCGTCTCTCCCTGGTATTGGTGGGCCGATGTGCCGGTGGCAAAGAAGAAAAATCTTATAATCAAAAAAGGATATTATCGCGACGGACCTCCTTCGGTGAAGTATCGTGGTATTTTCATCAATGACGAAGACTTCGGCCTCAAGCCCTGGGCGGCCAAAACTTACGACCCCGAATTGGGTGACATCGGACCCAAAACGTACAGGAAAGTTTTCGAGCTTTTATTAAGGCTCAAGGCGAACCACTGCTGGCCCGCGATGCACAGTTGCACCAAACCGTTCAATTTTTATCCAGACAATAAAAAGGTCGCCGATGATTACGCCATCGTGATGGGGTCGGCTCATTGCGAGCCGCTGCTGTACAATAACGCATCCGAATGGGACACCGCGACTATGGGCGATTGGCGTTATGATACCAACAGGGATACCATATATAAAGTGCTGGATAAGAGGGTCTCGGAAAACGGCAGGTACGAGAATGTTTATACCGTAGGTTTGAGGGGGATCCATGATTCGGGGATGCGGGGCAACTTAAGACTCGAGGACCAGATTGCTTTGCTGGAACAGGTCTTTACCGACCAGCGGAAGATTCTGACCACTTATATCGATAAGCCGATAACAGACATTCCGCAGGTTTTTATCCCGTATAAAGAGGTCATGACTCTTTATGACAACGGCCTGAAAGTCCCGGATGATGTCACGCTGATGTGGGTGGACGACAATCACGGTTATATCCGGCGGCTAAGCGACCCGCGGGAACAAAAACGCAGCGGCGGTTCCGGGGTATATTACCATTTATCGTATTGGGGCTTTCCCGAAGATTTTCTTTGGCTTGGCTCCAACAGTCCTGCGATAACCGCTTATGAAATGTATAAGGCTTATGCCTACGGCGCGAACCGAGTTTGGATATTTAATGTCGGTGACATTAAGCCTATCGAAAAAGAAACGACTTTCGCCTTAGAGATGGCATGGGACATTGACCGTTGGAGTCCATGGAACGCACAGGAATTTAACACCGAATGGGCGGGCAGGGTATTCGGCCCCGAGTTCGCCGATGAAATTGGTGATATCCTGAATATCTATTACAGGCTTGCGGCTGACGGACGGCCCGAGCATATTTTGAATGTAGAATTTTCAGATAGTCAGATCGATAAGAGGCTGAATGAGTACAGACAAATTACCGAAAGGGCGGAAAAACTCCGGGGCGAGATTCCCGAGGAATTGCGGGATGCCTATTTTCAGTTAATTTATTATCCGGTTGTCTGTGCGAAGCTGATTAATGAAAAGATATTTTATATCCGCCGTTCTCTGTCCCCGGCCGGAAATAACGATTCGAGGAATATCGAGCTTGCCAAAAAGGCGTTGGAGGCGTTTGACGGCATTGTTGAGACGACTCGCATATATAATGAAGATATTGCCGGCGGAAAATGGCTCAATATGATGTATTACAGGCCGAATAATCGTCTTGTGTTTCAGGAGCCGGAGCGTATCGCTTCGAACAGGACGGCGAAGTTTCCTCGAAGTGCCGCACCCGAGCCTGTTGTTTCTATCCCGGCGAAGCTTTTTAGTAAGAAAAAAGATTATCCTGAGATGCAGCTTCGGGTCATACCCGGTTACAAAGACGGGGCAGTGACAATTGAAAACTTCACCGCTGCTCCCATAGCGGATGGGCGGATAGAAAACGCACCCTGGGTGGAGTATGAGGCGTCTCTGGATGCCGGTGACTATGAGGTGACGGTTCGCTGCATGCCCACACATCGCATTCATGAGGGCAGGGGTGTACGGATCGCGATTGCCGCCGATGGAAACAACCCCGTAATCCAGGATTTACATGCTGCCGAATGGACCGACCAATGGAGTGCGAATGTGCTCAGGGGATACTCTGTCGGGCAGGCTGCTCTCAGTCGGGAAAGTTCCGGTAAGACGACGGTTCGTGTATATTTGACGGAGCCCGGCGTCGTTCTGGATAAAATAAGTATTTATAAGAAGTAGCCTGTAGAGTATGCGATTTTTCTCTGAGAAAGCACAGGGATTATAGCGTCCTCCACCGCGTCTTTTGTTTGTGGTCGCAATTTTCGGTTACCTTGTTTTGAAACATGAAATCCGGCGGAAAACTTTTATGGATATATTCGAGATACTTATTCAGCTACCGTGTAAGGCCGCTGCCCGATGAACGTATCGTCGAGTCTGCCAATCTGGTAGAAGCAGGGCGATTGCCCTGCGTTCTCAGCTAAAACTCGATCCCGGATTTCCTCGTGAAATCGGTGATGGTCGCCGATAAATGCACCGTTGTTCCAGACGCTTTTAAGCTTCCATGTGAAAAGCCCGTTGAATCCTATATCCGCCGATGTCTGGTCGTCCTCGCATCCAGATATCAATATGACGCACGCCTTGACCACGCCTATATCTTCCCTCGGTGCGGTCAAACCATTTTTGTCATAAAAAGAACGATTCTTTTCGTAAGTCTGTATCGAGATCGAAGGTGGAATCGACCGTGTGACAATCACGTGCTCTTCTTCGGCCTTCGGAGGCTTAAAGGTTGTAACTTCGTTCGGCTCTCCCCTTGAAGGCAGTGAACTCCCGATTTGTTCCCGCAGTTGCGGCCGTGTTCGAACCGCCTCGCGCATCTCCGGCAGCGAGTGTATTTTCGCCCGGTCCAGCATGGGCGGAACGCG
>CAYVXS010000049.1:3946-11529 GCA_964454885.1 uncultured Pirellulales bacterium | reverse complement strand
CAACAGTCCAAATCGCAGGAAGAAAAGTAAGAATGAAACTGCCTGGAAAAATCACAATGATGAAGTGTGTGTTTGTTTTTAATGTTGTTAAAAATCAATAGAGAAGTTTGTAATCAAAATCTAATTTTCACCGTGGGAATTAGGAGACTTTTATTTTCTAACTTGTTTTGGAGGTTTCGATCATGAAGAGGTATCTAATTTCAACAATTGCTATTTTAGTTATTATAGCAGTGACCGCATGCTTGTATGCTCAACCCGGCGGAGGTATGGGTGGTGGGCGTGGTGGTGCACGAGGAGGTATGGGCATGCGTGGTATGCGAGGTATGTATTTTTTAAGGGCTGAGACTGCAGAACCGGCAATTGCTTCTATCGAAGCCCAACTGAAAAAGCTCAAAGAGATCATAGCAGATCAACCCGATTTTCGCGGTATGCGGGACATGTCCGAGGAAGAAAGGACGAAAGCGATGGAAGAGATGCAGAAAAGAAGTGAAACCATCGCTGCAGCAATGGGAACCATTGAGAATCAGGTTATGGTTCTCAAAGGTGGAAGAAATCTCCAGGCGGAGCTTCAGGATGAGACAGATGCGCTTCAGGCAATTGCGGATTCGGCGACAAAGGAGAAGGCAACAGGGACAGTCAAGCTCATCCAGGACCTAATCGCCAAAAAGACTAAAGTTCTCGAAGATAAGATGCAGAAACTCGGGATCCGAGGAGGTATGAGAGGTATGGGCGGCGGCGGCTTCGGCGGCCAAAGAGGTGGCGGTGGCCAAAGAGGTGGCGGACAACAATAAGTCCCTGAAGCTATAAGTCAAAAACCTGCAATCCGGTAAAACTTTTGCAGGATGAAATATTTAGGTAGTTAGACAATTTCCCTTATAAAGGGTGTGTATCAGGTAGTTAGGAATCTGCCGAGATATAGTGTTAATTTTCTGCGCTCTTGAAAGTGGATAGAGAGGATTTGAAGGTAAAACTAATTTCGGTTGTAGAGATTAGTTGTGGTTTTTTAACAAATTTTGGAGGTCATGACTTGAGGTGATAAACAAATGACGGACACTTGGCCAGCTACAGGCGATTGCCGATTCTGCGACAAAAGAAAAAGCAACGGCAACAGCCAAGATGGTTCAGGATATCATTGCCAAGCGAACAAAGGCCTTTGAAGATACCGTGGAAAAACTTGGAATCCGTCTCAGACGAGGTCGGGGTCAAGGTCAGGGTGGTGGCGGTATGATGCGTGCCAGGCAGCGTCCGAGCCGGGAATAAAGACTTGCTGCTATTAAAGAGCTTGAGAAGCAGATTGCAGCTCTCAAGGTGGAAATTGAAAAAGCACCGGCAACTGACCCGAATATTGCCAATTTGGAAGGCGATGCGCGAACCAAGTTCATGGCGCAGTACACTGAAGAAAGTAACGCGGTTAACGCCATTCAGGAAACTCTCGCTACTATAACAGGCCGAGGTGGCCGGGGTGGTTTTGGTGGTGGTGCATCAGCCGATGTGCTTTCTGAGCTTCGTGTTCTTGCTAATAAGGAAAAGGCTTCTAAGACGGTAGCTCGCCTTGATGAGCTTATCCAGCAGGAGCAGACCAGAGCAAGCAGGCGCGGACAAATGGGTGACATGCAAGGTCAAAGACAACGCGGTCAAAGACAAAATCAGCAACAGTAAAAGTTTAGTTTTTCAAATACTTTAAACCTTTATAGTAACTGAAGGCTTTTCCTGCTGATATATTTTTTTATCGAATATATCCGCGGGGATGAGCCTTCTTTTATTTCATTCCTTTTTTCTCCAGATAAGAAATAATCGTATTTGACAGACAGGTATTGGAACTGTAAAGTGCAGAGGCTCCGGAAAGATTATAAAATTGTAACCATTTGTGTAATAAAAAGTTCATGCATCATAGATAATCGTATTTAATATCAGCATATTACAAGGCGATTGACATAGTTTGATATTCTATATTTAAGCAATAGGAAGTTTAATCAATATGAATCATGTCAGGAGATGGAAAATGTCAAAAAGTGCGAACTGGATAACTTGCGTTATATTTATTTTGGGGCTTTTAGGATGTAGTGCGAGTAAATCGATGCTGTCAAAAAAGACGGGGCCGGTTTATACACCCGATTGGGAATCACTAAAAAATCACAATCCGGCACCCGAGTGGTTTCGTGATGCCAAGTTCGGGATATATTTTCACTGGGGAGTTTATTCCGTTCCGGCTTTCGGCAGTGAATGGTATCCGCGTAATATGTACGATAAAAACGGTGGTCCGCGGGGGTCGAGATCAAGTAGCGAATATCGACATCATGTAGAGGTATGGGGTGAGCCGACAGAGTTTGGTTATCCCGACTTCGTACCGATGTTCAAAGCTGAAAATTTCGATGCTGACCAGTGGGCCGATCTTTTCGCAAAAGCAGGAGCGCGTTTTGCCGGACCTGTTGCCGAACATCACGATGGTTATGCGATGTGGGACAGCGAACAAACTCCCTGGAATGCTGCCGATACAGGGCCAAAACGCGACATAACGGGCGAGCTGGCCAGGGCGATAAAAAGCCGCGGTATGAAGTTCGTGACAACATTTCATCATGCCAGAAACAACCTGTGGCAAAAGAAAAACAGAAGCGGCACGCTTGAATGGACCGGCCACTATCAGTTCGTTCAGAGAGATTTTCCGAGCCTGCTTGAGGATCCTAAGAATGCCATCCTTTATGGTTATATGCCTCGGGATAAATTCCTGCAGATGTGGAAGGGTAAATTGATTGAAGTTATTGATAAATACCAGCCGGACTTGATGTGGTTCGACTCGTGGCTGGACGAAATCCCGGACCAGACCAAAATGGAATACCTGGCTCACTATTTCAACAAAGCCAACGAGTGGGGCCGCGAAGTTGTTGTTACATTCAAACAGGAGGACTTGCCACGCGAAGTGGCTTTGGATGATTATGAAAAAGGCCGTGCCAATAGCCTGACGGATTTTGTCTGGCTGACTGATGATACAATCAGCAAGGGGAGTTGGTGTTATACCGATAGTCTGGAGATTAAAAGTACGGCTGAAGTATTGCGGACATTTATCGATATCGTCAGTAAAAACGGTCAATTGCTGCTGAACATCTCACCGATGGCTGACGGCACTATCCCTGAAAATCAGAAACAGGTCTTGCTGGAGATGGGACAATGGCTCTCAAAGTACGGAGAATCTATTTACAAAACTCGTCCTTTTGTCGAATACGGCGAAGGCCCGAAACGAATGCAAAGCGGTGGGGGTTTCTCAAGAATGAGAGGAGCCTATGGTCCGGAAGATATTCGCTATACGCGCAAGGGAAAAGTCGTTTATGCAATCCTTCTCGGCTGGCCCGGCGAAAATAAAGCTGTTACAATGACAATGTTCGGGCGGGACGGGAAGGCTCAGGATGTCAAAGTTACAAGTGTTTCAATGCTTGGCTCGGACGAGAAAATCAAATGGGAACGAAATGATTCCGGCCTGGTTGTCACAACACCAAGTCAAAAAGTGGATGATCTTGCGGTTGTATTCAAGCTTGACACTTCAGATTAATTAAAGAGAGCTTATTCGTTAAAATATTATGATTTTTGTTACCTGAATAGATAAAGCTCCCCGTCATTCTTTTTTTAGATATAACTATCTGTTCTAACTATGCTTATAATCGCTATTTACTTTTTTCTCAATAAAAGTGGAAAAAGTCGTTGATATTAGTAAACGCATGTTTTAAACTTACGTATAAAACGTATGTTTAAGGAAATCAAAATAGTGGAATCAAAACAGAATAAAGTAGATATCAATGCTGATAAAGGTGTTCAGGAGCGTTTACTTGATACGGCGGAGGAGCTTTTTTGTGAATTTGGCTATAAAGGCACAAGCATTCGAGATATTGCAGCCAATGCAGGCTGTAATATAGCTTCGGTTAACTATTACTTTGGCGGTAAAAATAACTTGTATATCGAGGTCTGGCGACGACATCTGATTCCGATGCGGAATGCAAGAATCACAAGCATAGAAAAAGTAATGTCACAAAATCAGGGACGAATTGAACTTGAGGACCTGCTTAAATCTTTCGCCGATACGTTTGTCGGTTCCATGATAGACCCGGATAAGTCTTCAAGGTTGAGCTGTCTCATGGCAAGGGAATATATTGATAGACATTTACCTAACAACATATTTGTTGATGAGGTTATGAGACCAACTATGAATGCTATGCGAGTGGCTTTAATGAAAGCCTGTCCGTCTCTGGACAAGTCAAAAATCATAATGGTTATATTTTCGTTTGTAGGGCAGCTTGTACATTTAGTCCACGTAAGAGCAATGTTCGAGCAGGGTGGCGATAAACTGGATCTACCTGTTTTTGATACATCTGAAACTGTTGAGCATATTGTAAAATTCTCCGCCGCAGGAATTCGTGCATATTCGAAGGGATAAAAAAATGAAAAAATTCGTTTATATTTGTCTGTTTTGCTTTGTTTTTAGCTGTCTTATGTTTACGGGTTGTACGGTAGGGCCGGACTATTCCAGGCCTCAAACGCAAGCAGATACCCCGGATGGTTTCTATAATGCCGGGGAACACAATGAGGATGTGAATGATTTTACGCCCGTTGATAGGTGGTGGGAAAGTTTCGGAGATCCTGTCACTGCGGAAATGGTTCGTGAAGCCCTGGAAAATAATTACGATCTCAAAGCCGCTGCGGCGAGGGTGTTGCAGTCCCAGGCGATGCTTGCCGAAGCTCGCGGATTACAGTGGCCGGATGTATCTTACAATCTGAGCCGGGACAGAAGTAAACGTTCTTTTAACCTTGGCGGACTCGGAGGAGGCGGCAGATTCACTGTTATGAGCACGACCTGGTCTCAGGATATTACGGCAAACTATATACTGGATTTGTTCGGCAAGCTCAAACGTTCGGAAAAGGCTGCATGGGCTGATATGCTTGCCGCCGAGGCAAATGAGCAGATTTTGATTAATTCGATAATCGCTTCGGTGGTTAACGCCAGAATAAATGTTGCAATTCTTCAGCGTAGATTAGCTATAGCACGAGCTAATACAGCAAGTCGGCAGAAAACGCTGGAAATAGTCGAACGCCGGTATGCACAGGGTCTTGTCGGGCCGGTGGATATCAGGTTGGCTCGTGAAAATCTGGCAGCTTCAAAAGTCATTGAACCGTCCATAGAGCTATCTTTGATTACAGCCCGTCATGCTCTTGATGTTTTACTTGCACATCGACCCGGCTCTTCCGGGGAATTAGCCGGGACATTATCTGATTTACCGGAATTGGGAAAGGTGCCGGTTGGATTACCGGTGTCACTTCTCGATAGACGTCCGGATGTGAAAGCGGCCGAGTTTACTCTAATGGCAGCTAATGAACGAATAGGTGTGAGTATAGCCAATCTCTTTCCCGACCTGGTCCTTACAGGCAGTTTCGGATATTCCGGCGATACAATGGAAGAAATTTTCAAATATGATTATACCGAGATGTATGCGGCGGTATTCGGTCTTGCCCAGCCCATTTTCAAAGGCGGACAGTTAAAAGCCCAGATAAATGCTGCAAAGGCACGTTACCAGGAACAGGCTGCCAATTATGCCGGTATTGTCCTGAATGCGATCAGGGAGGTGGAAGATGCCTTGATTACCGAACAAATGTTGCTGGCCCAGCTTGAACAGTCGCAGATACGATTAACCGAGGCAAAAGCTGCGGAGGACCTGTCGAAACAGCGATACCAAAGCGGCGTCGAGGGGATACTTGCAGTGCTCGAATCGGAACGCCTTAGCAGGGCGGCTGAAGAAGAATTAACCATTCTCAAGGGACAAATCTGGAGCGCACGAGTGAATCTGTATTTGGCCCTGGGTGGAGATTGGATTCAGAATGAAAATGAAATTATGGTAGTGGGAAAAGATGACAAAAAATAAAACAAAAGAAGAAATTGCGACTGAACAGTTTCAAAAAACCGGAGGAAAAACTCATGGTTTTTTGCAGGCGCTATTCGCAATTATCATCGTTATCCTGGGTATTGGAGCAGTAGTACTTCTGCTCAAATATAGAAAACAACCCGAGCGTATGGAGCAGGATATACAGGCGCCGTTAGTCAAAGTCGAACAGGTCCGCGTCAGGGATATCCCTATGGTCGTTAAGGGTTATGGCACGGTCAGTCCCAAGGTAGAGATCGATATAATTCCGGAAGTGGCGGGTAAAGTTGTTTTCATTCATCCGGAGCTTAAAGTGGGCGGCTTTATTCGACGCAACGAAAATATATTGCAAATAGACCCGCGAGATTACAAGCTGGCTGTCCAGCAGGCCGAGGCCGCCGTGGCGGATGCCACTGTATTGCTGGAGACGGAGCAGGCCGAGGCCCAGGTTGCCCGGAAAGAATGGAGCGATTTGCATCCTGGTATAGAACCAGGCTCGACGCTTGTTCTTCGTGAGCCGCAAATTCTCAAGGCGAAAGCTACTCTGGACTCTGCTAAAGCTCAATTGGCGACGGCTAAATTACGACTTGAGCGAACCAGCATTTCTTTACCCTTTGATATTTTAATTGCCAGTGAAAGTGTGGACCTGGGGCAGTATGTCGTAACCGGTCAGCCTTTGGCGAGTGCTTTCGGTACCGAAGCCGTGGAAATTGAAGTGCCGCTTCAGGACGATGATTTAGCCTGGTTCGATGTGTTCGGAAGTTCGATATTCGCCGATGATAATCAGCGGGCCGGTAAAACGACAGCTACGGTAAAAGCCGACTTTGCCGGAACCGAACGGCTCTGGGAAGGTTTTGTAGTTCGTACCACGGGTCAGGTCGATAGAACATCCCGGATGATTTCCGTTGTGGTTGAGGTGCCCGAACCGTTCAAAGTTACCCAAAGCGGATCGCCGCTGTTGCCGGGTCTTTTTGTTGAAGTTCTCATCCACGGCAAAACTCTGCACAACGCGGTGGCAATTCCTCGCGATGCTGTTCGTGAAGGCAACCGGCTCTGGCTTGTTAAAGACAATCTCCTGCGTATTCAACCTCTGGATGTTGTCCGCGCGGATAAGGATTTTGCCTATGTAGTCACCGGGATCGAAGATAAAACTGATATTGTCACAAGCTCTTTGGATGTGGCTGTTGACGGGATGAAAATTCGGACCGAAGCTGTTTTGACTGCGAGCGATGAGCAGAACAAGCCGGATGACATCGATCCGTCTTCACCGGAGGAAAATCAGTGAAAGATTCTGAAGAACAAAAGGGCATTCTCGGCTGGTTCGCCTCGAACCATGTTGCGGCGAATCTTTTAATGCTTATTATTATCGTTGCCGGATTAATTTCTATTTTTTCCGCGAAGCTCGAAGTATTTCCGGAATTAAGCCTCGATATGTTAACTATTACAGTACCTTACCTCGGGGCTTCGCCGGAAGATGTCGAAGAAGGAGTATGCCTTCGTATCGAGGAATCTATTGCTGCTGTCGATGGCATCAAGAGATTGACATCGAGCGCGGTCGAAGGCGCCGGGATGACATTGGTTGAGGTCGAAGAATATGCCGATGCTACGGATGTTCTTGACGATGTCAAGGCGGAAATCGATACGATTATTACATTTCCCGAGGAAACCGAAAAGCCGGTGATA
>CAYVXS010000049.1:0-3936 GCA_964454885.1 uncultured Pirellulales bacterium | reverse complement strand
GTCACCAGGTTATCACAGTCGTTGTTTTCGGTGACGTTCCGGAGAAAACCCTTAGAGTATTGGCGGAACAGGTACGCGATGATTTGACCGCCATGCCCAATATTAGCCAGGTCGATATAGCAGGTGTTCGACCTTATGAAATATCAATAGAAGTTTCCGAGGAGAACCTGCGACGTTACAATCTGACTTTCGACCAGGTTACAAGCGCGGTTAGAAATTCATCGCTTGATACTCCCGCCGGTTCGGTCAAGACCTCCGGTGGGGAAATTCTGGTCCGCACAAAGGGCCAGAAATATTATGGTCACGAATTTGAAAAAATAATAATCCTTACAAGAAACGACGGCACGGCGGTAAGACTAAGTGACATCGCAACCGTCAAGGATGATTTTGAGGATGTCGATTTATATGCAAAATTCGACGGCAAACAGGCAGCTTTAATACAGGTAACACGCATCGGCGAGCAGGACGCACTGGATATCGAAAAGACGGTCAGGCAGTATGTCAACAGCAAAAAGGCCTCCCTTCCTAAAGGGGTGTCACTTGGTTTGTGGGAGGACGATGCCAACGTTCTCAAGGCAAGGGTAAGTCTTTTGACAAGAAACGCTTATATCGGTCTTGTTCTCGTTTTCCTTATTTTGACTTTGTTTCTCAATTTTCGATTGGCTTTCTGGACTACGATGGGCATACCAATTTCTTTTTTGGGAGCTTTCTATTTAATACCTCATTTCGATGTTTCTGTAAATATGATAAGCCTTTTCGCTTTTATTATGTCACTTGGCCTTGTCGTTGATGATGCGATTGTTGTCGGCGAAAATGTCTTTGCCTATCGAGAGCAGGGATTGGGCAGGACCGAAGCGGCGATAAAGGGTGTCAAAGAAATGGCTATGCCGGTGATTTTGGCGGTTTTGACGACCATGTTTGCGTTTTTGCCGCTTGCTTATACCCTTGGAATTATGGGTAAAATCCTCCGTCAGTTGCCGATCGTGGTGATTGGTGTTCTCGGGACTTCCCTGGTCGAGGCGTTGTTTATCCTGCCGGCGCATTTGTCCGGTAAAAGGTCCTGGAACAAATTCATCCTTGTTCGTTTCACCGACAAAGTCAATCGGGTAACACATAAGATGCTGAATTGGTTTGTCGAGGGACCGTTTGCTAATTTTGTTAAACAGGCGGTCAAGTGGCGTTATGTGACGCTGGCCTGTGGATTGGCGATATTTCTGGTCACCGTCGGGATTATTTACGGTGGATATATTAAATTTGTATTTTTCGATACCGTCGAAGCGGACAATATGGTCGCGATGTTAAATATGCCGCTCGGAACTCCTGTGGAACAAACACGGGAGATTATTGAGGGAATAGAACAGGCGGCTTTCCGGACAATCGAGGAATTTGACGGGGAGCGTCCCGGCAAACCCTCGCTTCTCAAACATATCTCAACTACCGTCGGGGCCCAGCCGACAACGACAAGAGGCGGTCCGGTTTCGTTGGAAAGCGGTTCAGGAGGGCAATCGCATCTGGCCGAAGTCAATGTCGAGCTGCTTGGCGCCGAAGAGCGTGACGTATCGAGTGTGGTTCTTAGAAAACGATGGCGGGAGTTAGTCGGAGAAATACCGGGCGTCTCGTCACTGACGTTCGTTTCAGAATTAGTCAGTACGGGTGATGCGATAAATGTCGAATTGTCTCATACCGATTATGACGTGCTTTTGTCGGCCTCGGAAAGGCTCAAGAGTATTCTACGCGAATATACCGGCGTCAGTGACATTGCCGATGATTTCGAGCCCGGCAAGCCAGAGCTGAAACTTCAGCTCAAAGAAACAGGGCGCACTCTCGGTCTTACCCTTTCCGACCTGGCGAGGCAAATCAGGCAGGGTTTTTACGGTGACGAGGCTCAGCGCATTCAGCGGGGTCGTGACGATGTCCGGGTGATGGTAAGATATCCCCAGGACCAGCGAAGAAGCCTGGCGGATGTGGAAAACATGAGAATTCGATTACCGAACGGTACGGAGATACCGTTCAAAACGGTTGCAGAAGTCAAGTACGGCAGGGGGTATTCCGCAATAAGACGGGTTGACCGCCGGCGTGTTGTTAGTGTTTCCGCCGATGTAGATGAAGCTGTTGCCAATTCAAACAAGATTAACGATGAATTGGCTAAAATCGAGCTGCCGAAACTTATGCACGAATTCCCGGGTCTTCAATACCGCTTCGCGGGCGAGCAGCGTGAGATACAGGAATCGCTCAGCAGCCTGATACCTAATTTCGGAATTGCATTGATGGCGATTTTTGCCTTATTGGCCGTCCAGTTCAGGAGTTATGCGCAACCGATTATAGTAATGTCTGCGATACCGTTTGGAATCGTAGGCGCCACGCTCGGACATTTGCTGATGGGATTTAATCTCGGGATACTTTCGTTTTTTGGGATTGTGGCCCTTTCCGGTGTGGTCGTGAATGATTCACTTATAATGATAGACCTTATTAATCGCGAGCGTTCAAGCGGCATAGGATTAACACAGGTGCTTCGTGACTGTGCGACGCGCAGATTCCGGCCCATTATGTTGACAACCTTAACTACATTTTGCGGACTTCTTCCAATGATTACAGAAAAAAGCCTACAGGCTCGATTTCTTATACCCATGGCAATAAGCCTGGCATTCGGGGTAATGTTTGCCACCTGTATAACATTAATACTTGTTCCTTCGCTATATATGATTCTCGAAGATATCAAAAAACGCGTTTTTTCTGCTGATTCTGCGGTATAGACCATGTCGGATGTCCTGCTCGAACAGTGATGTAAAAAAGATTTTTTATATTTTACGTGCATAACAGTCTCCCCGAACGTATAATAGAAAAAAGATACATGTAAGCGAAGAATTAAAGGATGAGATTTTTTCTCAACCATTTTTTAGGGGGATTTATTATGACGACGATTAAGTATAGGCCGAGAATCGAAATCGTTTCCAACCCCGAAAGCTTTGCTCAAAGAAGCGTAGAAATTTTTGTTGAGGATGCACAAAAAGCTATAAGAGCAAAAGGTATCTTTTATGTGGCATTGTCGGGAGGGCACACGCCAAAACATTTTTTTGAGCTGCTTGGAGAGCTGGATCAGGCGAAAAATTTACCCTGGAATAAAATACATTTATTCTGGGTTGATGAGCGTTATGTACCTCCGGTTTCTCCTCAGAGTAATTATAAGCTTGCCGCCGATACTTTCTTAAGCAAAGTTGCAATTCCACAAAACAATATACACCGTATCCCGACCGAATATGCCGATTTTCATGTCGCAGCCCGGCAATATGAAAAAACGATTCGGGACGTATTTAAGCTGGGAGAAAATGATATTCCCGAATTTGATTTGATAGTGCTCGGGATGGGTGCCGACGGGCATACCGGTTCGTTGTTCCCGAATTCGTTTGCACCTTTTGATACGGATGATTTGGCGTGCGTTGTCTATGTATTGGATGATAAGCTCAACAGAATCACTTTGACACATCCAGTATTATGTGCGGCGTCTCATTTGGTTGTATTGGTTAGCGGCCGGGAAAAAGCCGCTATTTTGAACGAAGTCCTGAACGGCGAGCCGGACGAGGTCCGTTACCCTATTCATTCTATTTGGCCTATTCTTAATAAAGTTACGTGGCTGGTTGACAGCGAAGCCGCTAAATCCCTGGCATAATTCCGGTATCGTCAAAATCACATTATAGCCGGTTTTTTTCACCTCACTGCAATAAAAATCCATATATCTGCGTCTTGAACTATTGGATTCGTTTTTTTTCATCAGGTAGGAAGTAGTATTGAATAATGTGTAACGTCGATAAAATATTGTATGTTGTTTTTTTGCTTTTTGCCTTATTTACCCGACAGGTCCCCGCCGCAAAGGAGGATTTTTACGATGAAACGGTTCTTAGAACTCTTGAATTGGAGTTTTTGCAAACGGATTGGTGG